>MVAA01000047.1:0-3086 GCA_003266105.1 Methanosphaera sp. rholeuAM6 | reverse complement strand
GTGTTTTAGTATTCTTATTTTTTCTTCATTAATTCTTTCGATGTTTGTGTATGGATAAATTGATTCTTTTAGCATTTCATATTCTACTGTAGAATATGGGTATTCATTCAATTGTTTACATACATTTGCTAATACTTCACCTAAGAATTTGTTCATTTCGACTTTGACACGTTCTCTTATCATTTTGTCATCGTCTAAGTGTTGTTTCATTAAACGAACTACTTCTGCTTTAGCAAATGGTAATTTTTCTCCTTCTTCATCTAAATATTCATCATTTTCTTCTAAATCTTCTTCAATATCTAAATTTTCTATTTCTGTTTCTTCAATTTCGTTAATTTCTTCGAATTCTGCCATAAAAATCACGTTTCCATTATTTTTTATAATTATTTAATAATTATCAATAATGTTAATACTATTTATGTATTTTTTACTTAATAAAGGTAATGTTAAAATTATACATTTTCCGACTAATTTTTATACTAGTTGAAGTAAAATCATATAATTTAGTTAATTGTATATTTGATTTAATCAATTTTGGAAGTAAAATTTTCCAAAAAACATTCGGGTCATATACCGTAATTGGGCTTAAAAATTAAAAACAGTTAGTCTAATGAAGGAAAAAAATTTTCATAAAAAAAAATTTTGTTTTGAAGTTAAATAATATTCAAACTCAAATCTAATGATTGGGAACTGTTGGTGATAAAACCACTGGAAATAACGTCAACATCTAATTTGGCATAATTTTCAATATTATTTGGAGTAATACCTCCACTAACTTCTATAATTACATCGTCTCTTAATCTACGTTGGGATAATGTATTTAAAACGGAACTAATTTCATCAGGAGTCATGTTATCTAACATGATAATATCCGCACCAAACATACTGGCACGTATTGCATCATCTTCTGATTCAACTTCAATTTCAATTTTTTTAGTGAAACTAACCTTTTCTTTTGCTAATTCAATGGATTCAATAACTCCTCCAACAACTTGTATATGATTATCCTTAATTAGAACACAGTCATCTAACTTGAATCTATGAGTATCTCCACCACCAATTTCAACAGCTTTCTTTTCTAACTTTTGCAGGCCAGGTGTTGTTTTACGAGTACAAGCAACTCGAATGTTGGGATTAATATCATGAACTTTATCACAGGTTTTTCTAACCGTGGTTGCAATACCACTTAGGTGCATCATATAATTAAGAATGCTGCGTTCAACCATTAAAATATCTTTAGCTCTACCTTCAAATTCAAGAATAACATCTCCTTTATGAATTTCATCACCATCCAAATAAGTGCTGGAGATATTTAAATCGAACTCGTTAATAATATAGTGAGCAACTTCCATTCCTGCCAATATTCCGTCTTCTTTGCATAAAATCTCTGCTTGGGCCCATTTTTCGTCAGGTATAAGGCTATTTGTTGTAATATCTTCAAAACCAATATCATCATATATATTTTCAATAATTCTATTATCACTAAAAATTGTCATAAATACACTTTCCATGAAGACCTATTATAAATATTTATATACTTTATAATTAATAAAATCATATTTCACCGCAATTCATAGAAAAAAATTTTATTAAAAAAAAATGTGTGGCTGATGATTTAAACTATTAAAATTATGAATTATAAATATAAATATACAGTAATATTATAGTTAATTAAATTTAAAAAAATCATAAATGGGGTATTAATATAATAGAATTAACCTTTTTGGGTACTGCATCAGCAATTCCAACTAAAACTAGGAACCATGCATCTATTGTATTGAAAATATACGATAGAACAGTCCTTTTTGATTGTGGCGAAGGAACTCAGAAACAGATAATGGAAGCTCAAGTCAGTCCTATGAAAATTGATGACATTTATATTACCCATTTACATGGTGATCATATATTGGGGTTACCAGGTATAATTCAATCATTGGCTTTTAGGGGAAGAACCAGACCTTTAAATATTTATGGACCACAGGGAATATCTGAATTAATAACACACATTAAAAATTTAGGTTATTATACAATATCCTATGAATTAATGGTTCATGAAATCGAAGGAGATGATGTTGTAATATATCAACAAAATAATTTCTTAATAAGAGCTATGAAAATGAAACATACAATTACAAACTATGCTTATAAAATTGAAGAAATCAAACAACCAAAATTCTTAAGAGATAAAGCAATAGAATTAGGTGTGCCACCAGGTCCATTATTCGGTAAATTACAGGATGGAAATCCAGTCATTATAGATGGCCATGAAATACTTCCAGAACAAGTTCTTGGTCCACCAAGATCGGGAGTTAAACTAGTTTATAGTGGCGATACCATACCTCAAGAGAATATGATATATTTTGCGAAAGATGTGAATGTTTTGATACATGAAGCAACTTTCTCTAATGAATATAAGGAAAAAGCTATAGAGAATGGACATACAATAGCAGAAGATGCTGCTTTAATAGCAAAAAATGCTAATGTACAACAATTGATATTAACTCATTTATCTAATAGGTATACAAGTTCTGAAACCTTGGAAAAAGAAGCAAAGGCAATATTTGAGAACACAGTATATGCGGAAGATATGATGACTATAATAGTGGAAAACAACAAACCAGTAAAAATTATAAACAATATGAATAATCAGGTGTAAACATGTCTTTATTTAATAAAATAGAAGTAGATCCAAACATTGTTCCATTTATACAACGAGGAGAAGGAGTTGGAATAGTTAAAGTTGATGGATATGGAAAAGCATCAGCAAGAATGGAATCCTATAAATTAATATTGGCCTCTTACGATGATAAACATCCAATTATAGAATCAATCTCTTCGATTAATTACTTAAGTTATTATAAGGGAAATTTTTTCAAAGAACCAAAGTTGGAAATAGGAGTGGCGCATAAAAAGTATATTCTTGCCGGAGTTGAAAACAATGATGATGAATTGAAATCATTTTATGAAACTCTTTTAGACATCAAAAACATTGAAAAAGAACAGAAAATGTCTTCACGTACAAATAAGTCTAGAGTAGAATCAGCATCAGATAATGTAGAAAAATCTCAAATTGAAAATAACAAAGA
>MVAA01000136.1 GCA_003266105.1 Methanosphaera sp. rholeuAM6 | reverse complement strand
TTGTAACAGGTGCAACAAACAAAGTAACAAACAATGCATTATACACTGCCGTTAAAGTTGGTGACGATACACTTAACGTTAAAGCAGACACAATTGTCGAAAACAACACACCAGCATCCGGTGGTAAATTTGAAGTAACCGATGAAACTTACTCAAACTTCTTTGATGAAAACGGTTTACTTAACAATGTTGAAGTAACAAACTATTCAACCATTACACTTAAAGGTGCATTCAATGATAAAGTCTTCAAGTTTGACAACATCATTCTATCAGTTGCAAGTGACAATGCAGTTATCAACAACGGATTCATATCCACAGATAACAATGCTAAAATCGTACTGGAAAATGTTATATTCAACAATACCAAGGAAGGTATTGAACACAGTGTACTATTAAATACTGATGGTAACACAGTAAGAAACGTTAAAGTTTACAGAACATCAGACAGTGGTGTTTCACGTGAAATAATGGTAAACGGTGACAATAACAAAGTTGTTTCAAACACATTTGACTTATCCGTACCTGCAGAAAGCATTGATTACATGGAAATTCCTGCACTGTCAAAAGCTAGTGCAATAGCAATCCTTGGTTCAGGAAACAATGTCAGTTCTAACACAATCACAGTTAGAAACACTACTAAAGGATTTGGTACAATAAATGTAATTGACTTAGCAGGTAAAACTAAGATAAATTCCAACACAGTAAGTTCAAACACTATTAATGCACAAAGCAGTGGTTACCTCTATGGTATAAATATTGGTGGTAATACTGATACAAATACGATTAACTCAAACAAAATTACATTAAACTCTGATGTATATACTGCCGGTATACAGATTGGATATGGTCCTGCAGATGCAAACACAATCAACTCAAACACAGTAACCCTTACAAGCCCTATAGCTTACGGTATAGTTGCAAGCGTATACAGTGGAGTTGTATCCGATACAACAATTAACTCAAACAACATATACATTACAGCTCATCAGTTAGCCGGTATTGAATTATGTGGTACAACACCTGAATTAATTAATGGTGCTACATTAACCAGCAATAAGGTAATTGTAGATGGAGATTATGCTATTGGTATAGGCGTATCCGGTAAAAACATTAATCTTGTAACAAACACTATCAACGTTACGGGAACAACTAATGCAACCGATGATGCATCATACGACATTATCAAACCAACAACCGCCGGTTTAATCATTAAGAACTCAGATAATGTGCAGGCATACAACAACACTATAGAAGTTGTAAACGGTGCAGACATTAAACTGGACGGTACATCCAACAGTAAAGTAATTTCAACACTCAGTACTGCTACAAGATTCATCAATGCCAAAAACAATGTAAACATTGAACTAATCAACTCAAACAATAACGTTATTGACACTCAGAAAGCATTCACAGACAGTGAATATTCAATCATATTAACCGGCTCATCAAACAACGTCATTTCAAACAACAACCTTAACGCAAGTAACCTTAAAGGTGGAAATGATGCTGTAAAAATGGATGAAGCAAGTAAAGACAATACATTATACAACAACACTCCAGTAATTGCACTATTAACGGATGAAACATATTCAACACTATTCGATAGGAGTGGTGTATACACATTCCCTGAAGGAGTAGGAATATTAACCCTTGCAGGTGACTTATACAATAAGGATTTAACATTTACAAACAACATAACATTCATAAATGCTGATAACTTCACAATATACAATGGTACAATAACATTAAAAGATCGTGAAGATGCAAACTACACAGACAGATTTGTAACTTTCAGAAACATTAACATAAACAATGTAAACAAACCAGTATTTGTTGATAACCTAACAATTAAAGCACAGAAAAATATTCAGTTCTATGGTGGAGAATTCACAGTAACTGGTGATAATATAGTTGCATTTGAATCCGTTAAGGATATAATTACATATACAATATTAGATGTATATGATGCAAATATCGTAATGGAAGGTAAGAATGTGGCCGCATTTGTAATGACCAGAGACTCATATATCCAAAGTGAATATTTAGATGTTGAAAGATGTAACATTACACTTAAGGCAACAGATACAAACGAAGCATTCAAAGTAATAAACACAAACTTAGACATATATAACAACAACATAGTACAGGAAGGTAAAACCGTATCAACATTATACGCAACAGACGTATATGCAAACGGTCAGTTCTTCATGCACAACAACATAAACGCTACAGGAGATAACATAGCAGTCATCACACTAAAAGACAACCACGGTTCAAACCCAACATTCGGTAACAACACAATAATAGCAACAAGCCCAAACCCAGTACCTGTAATGAACATTACCAATGCAACAAACGTATATGTAGGTCAAGGACAATACACATCAGCAAGCTACAACAGACCAAATACAATCATAGTAAACGCCGATAATGGTGAAGTACCAGTAGTATACATAAATGCTAACGGTTATGTAAGAAACAACTTCATAATGTCAAATGACTTATTTGGAGTAGAAGCAGTAAATGCAACAACAGTTTCAAACATTACACCAACAAGAACAGGTATAGAAATCACAGCACCTGAACAGGCAAAAGCACTTGATGAAATTACAATAACAGTAACAGTAACCAACGCAACTGCAAGTGATGGAACCATCAGATTACTCATCAACGATGAAGTAGTAAAAACAGTCACTTCAAACACATTAACTTATACATACACACCATCAACGAATGGAACCGATAACATAGTAGCCGAATACACTAACAAAACATTGAAAACTATTTCAAGCAGTAACAATGCATCAATCAGCATTGGTAAAATAGTTACAACAATAACTGTTGAATCAAACAGACCATTCCTAAATGAGAACTTAACAATCAGTGGAACATTATCCAATGAAAAAGACACTGCAATGGCAAATACCGAAGTAACAATCACACTAAACGGTAACCCAATCAATGTTATAACAGATTCTCAGGGTAACTACAACCTTGTTACCTCACCACAGGAAGGAAACAACACAATAGTTGTAAATTATGTTGAAACAGACGCATATTGTCCATCAGAAGCATCAACAACAACATTTGTTGTAGACCTTGAAAAATATGCATTAGTTGATGAACTAAACAATACAGTAAACGAACAAGCTCAGACAATTGAATCAATGAACAATACAATCAATGAGTTAAACAGTACAGTAAACCAACAGGCAGATACAATCAGCAACTTAAACACTACAATTAACAATCAGGCAACTGCAATAGACGACTTAACCAGCCAACTAGAAGCACAGGAAAACGAAATAAAACAATTGAACAATACAATAAACACCTTATCAGACATACTCGCTCAATTACTCAGTGTTAAAGACACTACAATTACAGTAAATTCAGTAGCTGATCTCACATTTAACACCGGACTGACCATCACCGGTAAATTAACAGATATTGATGGTAATGCTTTAACCAATTCCTATGTGAAAGTAACTGTAAGCGGTGTTGACGCAATTGTTCAAACAGACAGCAAAGGTACATACAAATACACCACCACAGCAAAAACAATAGGAGAAAACAATGTTACAGTAACATATGAAGGAACAGATAAATACATGTAATGATACAGTCTGCTTTGTTTACTGTGAATGCTGTTGTTGCAGTTGAAGGGTTGTATTTATCTGTTCCTTCATA
>MVAA01000072.1 GCA_003266105.1 Methanosphaera sp. rholeuAM6 | reverse complement strand
CGCATACACAGGAACAAAAACAACATTAACATTCGCTTAAGACAAGCTGTAAACATACTCCCCACCAGATATATTGAATAAGAATACTTAATTTCTTATTCAATAATTATTTTTGATTAAATGTTTAAAGAACTTTTTAAATTCTTATTTTTAAGTAGTTGTCTGTTTTATCTATTATTTTGATGTTTTATTTTCTTTGTTTTCAAAAAAAGAATCATTCTCTGAGAATATCTTCATAGTACTTCTCAGTTAAGGAGGTTATATGATCCCAGTCATAATTTTTTGCATATTGTCTGCATAGATTTCTACGTTCACTACTAATACCTTTCTCAATAATTTGAACAATAATGCTCGCCAATTCATCGCTGCTGTCATTAATTAACCAACCATTATCATTATCAATCAGATCCTTGGCGGCATTCATAGGATCGTTTAAAGTTATCACGGGAACACCACATGCATTAGCTTCTATAACAATAATTCCAAAGCCCTCACGTTTTGAAGGTAAAACTAACGTACTTGAACTTTTTATTGTACTGTAAAGAGCTTCATGATTATCATAGAATCCTTCAAAAATAACGTTCTCTTCCAAATCAAGACTGTTTGTTAATTCTTTAAGACATGTTTCAGAAGGACCATTTCCAATAATTTTACATTTAACATGAGGATGAATCTTTTTAACTTTAGAAATGGCATTAATAATTAAATCCACATGTTTTTCAGGAATTAAACGACCTGCAAATACAACATCCTTATAATCCTCTGATGGATTAATATATGTTATTTCAGAAGTGTTCACCCCATTGGCAATAATTGTAGAATTACTGGGACACTTATTTTTTATCATGTTCTCAAATGTTAATTGGGATACGCATATAACATTCTTTGTTAGATAAAATATTCCTTTTTCAATCGTTTTTCCAAAAAATCCAAGTTTTCCAAGGTATTCATACCAGTAATCATTCCAAACTTCGTGTAACGTGATAACAAGATTACTTTTACATTTTATTTTACTTGTATAACATGAAAAGTATGGAAAGCCCTGACAATCCACAATGTCAAAATCATCTAGCCTGACATTTGTTAATATGCATCTGGCAAAATATAATGCTTCCCTGATTGAACGGGTATTATTTTCAGTGTATAAATCCATAGGTTTTCCAACACTATGATAGGTAATTCCATCATGCTGGATGCTTTCCTGTGAGGCGTATTTTTTAGTATTCATCCAGTAACCTAATGAGAATATATGAACGTCATGTCCCATATTTGATAGACGGGTACCTATTTCATATATTCTACGTTCTGCTCCACCAGTTACCCAGGGAAATGCAGTATCATAGATGAATGCTATTTTCATTTAAAAAATCTCCATAAAAAAGTGAATGTGTGTTATTGAAGGTTATTTACCGAACTTACGTGTTAACATGTATTTGACATGTCTCCACCCATCATCAAATGAGCTTAGCTTAGCTTCCCCGCCACCCCTTTTTCTGTAATTGATGGGAACTTCCTTAATTATCAGATCTTTTTCTGAAGCTTCAATAACCATTTCTATTGCATATTCCATACCTGGGGCGGTAAGTTCCATTTTTTCATAGGCTTCTTTGGTAAATGCTCTCATACCACAGTGTGTGTCAGAATAACTTGAATGGAAAAACAGGTTTAACATCATGGTTAACATCGGATTACCAATGTACTGGTGAAGGGCAGGCATAGCTCCCTTTTCAATGGTTCCATCAAATCTTGAACCGATAACAAAGTCACAGCCGTCATCAACTATGATGTTGATGAAATCCATTGACTGTTCCAGAGGATAAGTGCCGTCAGCATCTCCCATAACATAGATATCACCGGTAGCTTCCTTAAAACCACGTTGATACGCATTTCCGTAGCCACGATTGGTTTCTAAAAATACAGTAGCTCCAGCATCACGTGCTTCCTGTTCAGTATTGTCTGTAGAATTGTTGTTTATCACCACAATTTCTACTTCATAGCCGGCTTCTTTAATTTCATCAACTGGAATACTTTTAATGGTTTTTCCTACAATTCCCTCTTCGTTTAACGCCGGAATAACAAATGAAACTTTCATATTTCAACAAACCTTATAATTTATTATTACTTTAACACACTATTTCTTTTATTATATAATACATTTATATTTATTCAAATAAATATTTCAGGGGTAATTTCATGAATTATTTTATCAACATTTTCCATAGATGTTTTCCATGAATAATTATTTTCAACAAATAATCTGGCATTATTTCCAATTGTTTCTCTTAAATCGGAATTTTTTGCCAATAACAGTATATTGTTTTTAAAATCTTCACTGGAATCTGATAATAGATAGTTAACAGAATCTTCTGCATTTATACCACTTATGCCAATACTGGTTGATATTACAGGCAATTGCATGCTCATAGCTTCAAGTATTTTGTTTTTTATGCCTGTTCCTGAAATCATGGGGGTGATAAAAATGCATCCACGAGTTAGGTACTCCCTTACATCATCGACACATCCCGTTACATTAATGTTGTCATCATCATTTAAGTTACATATATAGGGTGAAGGATTTCTGCCAACAATATAAAATGGGATATTCATCTCTTTCAAAACATCAGGATAAATGTTATCAACAAAGTATTTGACAGCATCATTGTTGGGAGGAGTACTCATATCTCCCAAAAAGACCAATTTAACTTCTTCTTCAACACTATTGTTTATGAAATGATCGGTATCAACACCATTGGGGATAACGGCAAGAGGAATTTTAATATCCTTTTCTAGAAGTTGTTTATCTTTCTCGTTTACAAGAATACAGTAATTGAATGAATTATAAACTTGTTCATACCTATGAATCTTCCAGTAATTCAAATACCAGTATAATTGCGACGTAATGTTACTGCTTTTTTTGTACATTCTATAGTTATAGTCACTAACAGCATCGAAAGCATAAACTATTTTAGCCCTGTCAACGTTTTTAACGTAAAAAGCCATAGGCATATCCGTTATAATAACATCGACATCATCAGTAACACTGTTTTGTATTAATTTGCTCATGTCCTGACGATAATAATAATTAAGTAAACTTCTGGAATGCAAGTTATCAATTGAAATCATGTTTTTGAAAGTATACCTGAATTGACCGGATAAATCTTTATATTCTGGAATATCCAGTGTAGTTATCTCCTTCAGCTCATTTTTTATTTCATCAGCAGAATATCTTTTTGAATCAAAACAGATTAAATGAATGTCATGCTTTTTTCCGAGATGCTTGATTAAATGATAGATGGGTAAAGTTGCACCAACAGTCATTGAAGGAATGTCATGGCATATTAAAAGGATATTGCTCATAATCACACATCCTCCGTTAAGGCATTGTCATATATATCAAGAATTCTTTTAGATACAACAGTCCAATCCAGGTTTTCTCTAATATATTTTTGACCATTACTGATTTGTTTATCAGTCATTTCCTTGTCGTTAAGGGAATTTATCATCTCGTCTCTAAGGGATTTGACATCACCATATTCTACAATCGTTCCAGCATCAATCTTTTCAACAATTTCACCCGATTCGGCTGTTACAATCACTGGCGTACCTGATAGTAAAGCTTCAAAAACGGTTATTGAAACGCCGCCCATATATTTTACAGGATTAACAAACAGCTCAGCATCACGGTATATGCTGATTTTATCTTCTTCTTTAACAAATCCGGTAAATATTACTTTATCCTCCAGATTGTTTGATTTGATGATATTATCTAACTCATTTTTATAATCGGTAATTTTTCCCGCTATAACAAGTTTGTAATCATCATATTCTTCAAGTAATTGACTGAATGCTTCAATTATATAATTAATTCCTTTCAATTTATCTAATCTGCCAAGATACAGTATATATGGTGATTTAATGCCATATTTATCTTTAAACTTTCCTTTTTCTGGGAGCTTATCAAACATTTCAAGATCCATTCCATTGTAAATAACCTGAACATCTTTGGCATTCATTAAACGGTCATAATAGGCTTCTTCTTCGGATACGGCAATGGTGGTTGTTGCATTTTTCATAATATCGTTACCGTAAACAAAATCATAAATGTTCTTCATAAATGACTTACTGATGTGTTTTGGAGTGGATGCATGAGGTTGCAATATGTATGGAACACCATATTTTTTAGCATATCTGACAACAACATTATTCTGATATGACCTAAGCTCATGCAAATGAATAATATCATAGTTTTCAATATTTTTATCAAGCCATTCGTTCATCTTAGGTGAATAAATGAATAAGGATAAATTAAACTTATATTCGATAGGAACCATTGTCAAATTTTCAATAAAATCAGTATCTTCCTTATTATAATCAAAGGTAGTGGTTAATATGGTAACGTCATGTCCCATTTTAGTGAATTGTTTGCAAAGGTTATAGCATACATTCACATCACCACCTCTAGTAAATGCAAAATAAGGAATTACTTGTAATATATTCATTTAAATCACTTAAAAAAACAAAAATAATAAGATATTGTTAAATATCTTTTAGCAATACATCCAGAATCAAATTTTCCAGAATACTTTCAAATCGGATGGTCAGTGTTCTCCAATCGTTTTCTTTAACAAAATTGTAACCTGCAAGACCAATTTCTTCAATGTCCCGTTTATTGTTTAGTTTTTCATGTACTACTTCCAATACTTCCTCCGGGTTATTGATATAGATTATACCATTTTTTTCTCCAAATTCAGCTACCAATCCCGGAAGACGTGTGGCAATAACAGGCTTTTGCATAGCCATATACTCGTATAGCTTGATTGGAACAATATCCTGCATAATAATTTCATCTTTATATGCAGGAAGAATACAGATGTCACTGGCACCAATCAAATCGGGCATAATTTTATACTTCTGTCTTCCAGTAAGAATTAACTGATCTTCCATTTTAAATTTCTTCTGTATGGCTTTCAATGTTTCAAAAGCTTCACCATCACCTGTTATTAACAATTTAATATTAGGATATTGGGCTTTGTTTTTTCCTAATTCCATTGCTAATTCTTTAAGACCTGCAAAATTATATAAGAATCCCATAAAGAACAATACAGTGTCTTTACTACTTATACGATAGTACCTTCTAATTTTAAAACCACTATGCTTTTTATAGTTAAATTGTTTTAGATTTATTCCAGCATCAATAATGGACATTTTATGGGGATCTGCTCCTAATTCAACAGCTGTTTCACTAAGTCTACGGTTAATTGTAAGGACATAGGAAGCATTCTTTAGAGTTTTTTTCGTAATTCTTTTACCTAAACCCCTAAATGATTTCTCCGGAATCAGCTGATGCAGTACATCAATAAAGTAGTATACAAATGGAATATTCTCTTTTTTGGCAATTCTTGATGCAATATGTGCATTTAATATTCCAAATGCCACGATTATATCCGGATTAAATTCTTTAATCTGTCGTTTAATCTCTTGGTTATGATAGTATATTACTGAAAAGTAATTAATCACAGGGATTTTTATTAGTGGAGGCCGGATAACTGTTATATTATTAGTGTTGTAGACTTTCTTATATTCTTTGAAAACTTTTCTAGGAGATTTGTATCTGTTGATTTCGTCTTCTTCTTCATTGATTTTCCATTCTACTTCGTAGTCAATAACTCTAATCTGATGTCCTCTTAGACCCAATAATTCCATTAAATGATGTTGCTGATGAGGATTCCTTTTAATCCAATCCGATTCTTGTACTACAAGTATTCTCATTTCAATCACCATTTAAAACGGGTTATTTATTAAAATTTAAATTCTGCACTTTTTTTAATATTTTCCCAGTTATTTACAAACCATTCGTGCGTATTTTCAAGACCTTCTTCAAATTCATGTTCAGGTTTATAATCAAGTATTCTTTTTGCTTTATCAATTGAGGATAACAGTTTATTCTTTGCATCCCAGTTTCTTCGTTCCTTAAATTCAATTCCAGCTTCATTTCCACAAAGTTCATTCACCTTATTTGCCATGTCAATAACCTGATGGTCCTTACCGGAACCCAGGTTAATTGATTCACCTATTGCTTCATCAACCGCACCCATACGTGTCAATCCTTGAACAATATCATCAACATATGTCCAGTCACGTGTTTCCGTTCCATTACCAGTGATTGGCAGGGCCTGTCCATTCATTGCCCAGTACATGAAGTTTGGAATAACATTTCTGTATTTACCCGGAACTTCACCGGGACCAAATACATTGAAGAATCTGGCATTGACAATTGGCAAATCATATAAATTGTGGTAATAGTTGGTATATAGTTCACCCAATAATTTTGTAACCTGGTATGGTGTATGTAAGCTTATACTAATGTCATGCTCTTCAAAAGGCATTTTAGAATCCAAACCATAAACTCCACAGCCACTGCTGGAATATACAAATCTTTTAACTCCTACTAACTGTGCATATTCTAATACTTTAAGAATACCCAATCCGTTTACCTTCAAATCTTTTTCAGGCTTATCAACAGAGTTTTGGTTTGCAAAATGAGCTGCCAAATGGAAAACATAATCGGGTTTTTCTTTAAAAATCCATTTTAGAACTTGATCATCGCATATGTCTCCCTGAATAAATTCAACACAGTTTTCTTTTGGGATGTTCCATTCATATGCCGAAGATAAGTCATCTAAAATAATAATCTTCTTAGGATTAAATTCTGCCAGTTTTCTTGTAAGGTTACTTCCCACACAACCGGCTCCACCCGTTATGAGGATTGTTTCACCTTCATAAGCACTCGTTATATCCACATTAAAATCTCCTTTATTTTCCTTCAAAATATTTAGTATATAAATCTATTACTAATATCTATATATTTAACTTCTTTTATTTAAATTTTAAATCTTTATGTTTAAATTAAACTTTTTCAACTAGTATTTTATCATTTTTCATGCTTAAAAAAGTTTTTATTAACAATTAATTTGTAAAAAAAGGTTAATTTCATATTAAAGTTAAAAAATAAGTGTTAAATAATTTTAGGGATTGACCGAACAATAGTCTTATTTCACATTTCAATCATTTAAAATTATCATTTACTTGTCTGAGTAAGGATATTGCTTCATCAAAACCTGTGTCAACATCCTTCTTAACATTTCCATACTGATTTTTTACAAAACTCACGGTGTTATGGTCCAATGCAATGTGAGGAATATGCATGTATTCCGGACCATAAATCAATGGCAGATACTCTTCAACATCATTAGGACAGTTAAATTCATATCTTTCAAAGGTTATCTTTCTTAAAGGGAAAACATACTCTGTTTTATAAATTCTGTTATGGATATTGTTATGTAATCCATCAACTGCATCCGATATCTGATTTGTTCTTTCATTTGTAAAATGCATTTTCTCTCTTTGCACCTTCAATCCTTCTTCAAACGTCCATGTTCCGTTGTCAATTTTTTCTCTAAACTCAACCTGTAAACGTGTCTGGGTTTCGTTTCTTTTGTCGGTCAATCCACTGTCTTCAATATATTCCTTAGGAAATACATCAAAATGAACGTACGGCTTATTGAATGCACATTGGAAAAACAACAGGAATGTTCCTTCATTCGCAATATCCAACACATTACAGTTTTCCGGATAATTATCATGAGGTCTTGTTAGTTTGGATATTATCAGGGAATCCTTCAGTTCATCTATCTTTTCAATTTCTTTAGGGAACACTTCTACAAATTTATCATAATCTTCTCTTAACATGGAAATATCCATATCATCATCCCATGGAACAAATCCTCCATGACGTACTGCTCCAAGTAATGAACCATAATCTAACCAGTAATCAATATCATGCTTTCTGCAGACATTATCAAGTAATCTCAGCAATTCCAAAGACAGTAACTGTATTTGTCGCATTACACCGGTTGCTTTAATGTCACAACTACTGAATATGAGATCTAACATCTGATAATGGGATTCCAATTCCCTTAATTTATTGTTGTTATTAAATCTTTGAACATATTCTATAACTTTAGGATGATTTTTAACACTTTCAGGTAACATTCGGTATAATGTTGATAATATAAAGACCATGATAATCCTCGTGATGTTTCTTCACTATTTAAGTATATTTCTTTAAATATATATGGATTATTTCTCAATTAAATGAATTTTAATTTTAATTAATTATTTATTATTATCCTTGTTTTAAAATATCATTTAATGTAATTCCATTTTTTTAGTATTATTTAAAGCATTATTTTTATTTTTTAGAAAAACATTTATATTTCAATTAAAACATAGAAAATATTATGATGCCTATAAACAATTTCAATAATACTAGAGTTAAGATTTTTTCAACTAATAAGGGTATTAAGGTTGTGGATAGTCCAATCAAAATACAAATATTGAACATGTTGGAAGGTCATACCAGCGAAGCAGATATTGTAAAGGAAACAAGAAAATCAAAGTCAACGATATCAGTTCATTTAAAGAATCTCATTGATGACGGCATAATTAGTTTCAAATCTCATCCAATGGATAGACGAAGTAAGCTTTTTTATATTTTAGCTGACTATATTGGGGAAATTTATCCCAATAAAATAATTTTCAAATCTCCTGAAATTGAATCTGAATTAGATAGTAAAGAACAGTTACTGGATGAAGTATTTAAACAATACAGATCATTATTGTTGGTTCACGGACTTCAATTGGAGCCATTAGAAGTTGAAACAGGAAGCAATATTGGAAAAAAACTCTTTGATAGTTTCGAATATGTCAATTTCAATCAATTTCTTGATTCAGTTATAGAAAAATTCGAAAAATTACAGTTGGGTTATATTAAGGTAAGCAGTGAAAAACCGTTAATTCTGAAAATTAATGATTGTCATGAATGCAAGGATTTACAATTCAATATGCCAATATGTAATACCACCAAAGGAATATTAAAGGGAATTTTTGAAGGATATTATGAAAAAGAAGTATCCGTTGAAGAAGTGGAATGTACATCAAAATATGATGACTGCTGTACTTTCCTAATAGAACCCTTAAATGTCAATAATTCTTAAACCTTTTAACAAGTCTTTGTATAGGAATTGGGATAAAAGTAAACCAATCACCCATACAAGTTCTAATTAATCCCCTTTTCAAATACTTTTTTTGTAACTTAGGTAATGTTGAATAATAGTTTTCATTCATGGAAGCACCTTTGGATCTGTGTTCAAGGTTTGTTGGAATAATATAAGCTTCAAAACCATTATTTTTAATATTGTAAACGTAATCTACCGCATATAAATGCCAATCATCACAGGTATCCTCATCCAAAGGATATTTATTAAAAACTTCTCTTGGAATAATAAATAAACATTCATCAAGAGTGCTGGCACATACAGCTTCATCAATCTTAAAAGGAGAAACGTCAACAGGATCCAAGCCCTGCTTAATATTACTTCTAACAATACTGTCAACAGTTTTACCGGCAACACCTACAATGCCAACATTATCCAATAGTTTTAATTGATTAAAAGTATCCTTAACCCAGTTTTTATCGGAAAAATTAATATCCTGATGAGCAAAGACAAAATAATCTCCATGAGCTTCTTCAGCACCATAATTTAATGCAGAAGAAGCACTGTTAAACCGGTTATTTCTGTTATCCACAAGAATTAATTCAAAATCTTCTGTCTGTTCATTTAAACTTTTTATCAGATATTCATCAAGAATATCCTTATTATTGTAGACACAAATAATGCTCATCATATTATCACAATCTGTTATTGATTTTTTCAGGCAGCAACTGTTTTAAAATGTTAATGTCGTCTTCATCAAATGTTTTTATAAGGAATATTACAGTAAAGTATACAATCATACCCAGCAATACGCTTACAAATAGTTCCAAGTTTAAGAAATATAGTACAACACCCATAACAACGCTGGCAATAAACGGTTTAACCAATATCTCCCTTAAAGGCACTTTATACCCGTATTTGTGCATGATATACATGTAAAATATCACCATGCTCACTTCATTAAGTACAGTTATCAAAGCAGCTCCTATACCACTGAACAAATTAATCAGTATATAGTTTCCAACAGTACTGAACACCAGACATAAAAATGTTGCCTTAATGGTTTCATGCTGTTTATTGATTGATGCAATACTGGTACCCAGGATATAACTAAGGAATATTGCAGGTAAAGCCCAGATAATTAATTCAAGTATAGGGATGGTGTTAACGTATGCTGATCCATAAATGAACATGATAATTTTCTCAGATAACACTAAAGTACCCATTGATATTGGCATACTGATAATCGTAAGATATTTCAAAGATTTTTTATAGGAATATGACAGCATATCCTTACTGTCAACATAAAACTTGGCAAATATCGGTAAGACAGCTGTAGAAAATACTGTAGGAATGAATATCAATGCCTGCATAAGGTTAAACGCTGCAGTATACTCTCCTACAACAGCACTGCTTGTAAGCATGTTCAAAAGAATGGTGTTCATCTTAAACGATATTAAGGCAAAAATGCTGGTAATGGCAAGAGGATATGCATTACTAATCAGATACTTCCAAAACTTAAGGTCAAACTGGAAATGAATAAGACCGTAATTTCTCGTGCACATGGCAAAATTGTATAACAAAACAGCAACTGAAGCTATAACATACACTAATGATACCATAATTACTGACTGCTTTGTAAATACGCAGACAAGTATACCAACAAACAGTAAAGTGGCATTAAGAATCTCTGCAATGGATTGGTATTCCATCTGTTCATATGCTCTAAAGAGTGAAGAGAATATGCCACCAAAAGCGTTAATTATCACGGAAGAACCTATTAAATACACAACATACTTGGTGATATCATCAAACGTTCCGATGTTTACGAATACTACCAGGGCTGCCATGGTAACAATGGACAGTATGAGCTTGATACTGCCATGATTACCCAGATACTTGTATGTTCTACTTTTATCTCTTGCAACTTCCCTAATTGTTAATGTGGACAAGCCTAAATCAGTACCTATCGCAAACAATCCTGATATTGCCGTGGCAAAAGAGATAATCCCAAAATTGGTAGTTCCAAGATATCTGGCAGAATATAACGTGTAAAAAAATGCAAGAACATAGCTGATAAGCTGTGATAAAAACAGCACGCTGGTATTCTTAACAAGGGTTCTAACAGTACTCATAATTTCACTACATCGTATTTCTATTATTATTCTTTATATTTCACTAAATTTAGTATTTATCAAATCAAGAACTATTTCAACACATTCGTCCATTTGAAGTAATTCATATTGGGCAAGGCGGCCAACAAACGTTACATTCATGAATTCATCAGATAACTTTTTATATTTCTCATATAATTGCCTGTTTCTTTTCAAGTCAATGGGATAATAGGGGATGTTTTGTTCCTTATCATTTCTGTCATATTTAACTGGATATTCAAACTGAACAACAGTCGTATCCAAAGTATTACCCGACAAGTAATTGTAATCAGTAACTCTTGTTAAATGATACTGATTCGGATAGTATATCACTGAATTATCCTGAAAAGTTTTCCCATTGATTTCTTCGTTTTCCAGGATTAATGAATTATATTCTAATTCCCCATATTTATATTTAAAAAATTCATCTATCATACCAGTAAAAATTAAATGTCCATTAAATTCCTCATCTTCATAGAATATCCTCTTGTTCTCATAATCTATCCTAATAAGGTCATTATAATCCCTGTTTAAAACAACAGTGATATTGGGATTGGATAACATGTTTTTAAACATGTATGAATAACCATGAAGAGGTTCTACCTGATACATTGCATTGTAGTATCTGCAATCATAAGACATTCTGAAAGGAAACATTTTGTCAACAAATTCAGAAAGCTCATCATCACCAATCTGGTATAATTTCTTAAAATGTTCGGAAAATATTTCATAGATATGATTACCCAACTGTTTAATATGTTCATTCTCTGATTGAACAAGTTTTCTGATGGGAATTTTTTCATTAATTTCATATTCTTCTATAAGGGCGATTTTAATCTCTTCAGAATCTTCAGGCAAAGCTTTGTCAACACTAATAAAATTAAATGGAACAGGAACTAACGTGTCATTGTATTTGAAGAGAATTTTATGACTGTAATTGTTCCATCTGGTAAACAATGATAGGAAATTGTATACATGAGTATTGTCCGTATGAAATACGTGAGGACCGTATTTATGAATCAGATTACCGTTATCATCCAGATAATCATAACAGTTGCCGCCTATATGTTCTCTTTTGTCAATCAACAGCACTTTCTTATCCAGCACATTGGCAAGCTCTTCAGCAGCGGTTATTCCAGTAATACCTGCACCAACAATTATATAATCAAAACACATAGTACTACCTTCCTAATCTGCCATTGGTAATTTTCCTATAATTTTAATGTTTTTTCTTTGTAAAAATGTTAACATTGCCACTGTAATGAACGTTTCAGTTACAGCAAAGGATATTGCTATTCCAATCTCCTTAAATAAAGTGATAAGGATTATTCCCAGTATTATGTCAATAACTCCACCCATGAAGACAATTTTGGTGAAATCCTTCTTGTAGTTGAATGTTAACATGGTTTGTATACCAAATATGTTGCTTAACGAAACCATAAATGGAATAATTGATAATATTCTTAGAATAACTATTGAACTGGCATATTCCGGACCAAACAGTATTGATATGAGTGGATCTGCAAATATGAATAATCCCAATGAGAATATTGCACCCAACATTGCAGCCAATTTTGTTAATTTTCTTATACGAATAATGTTACTGGTTTTATCCTCGTTATGTACAGTTCTACTAATGTAAGGATATAACGCCTGTGAAATCGGACTGAATAAACCGTTTGCAGCAGTAATGAATTTTTCAGCAATACTGTAATATCCAACCAACGTATTATTGGTCAACAATCCTAATAAAAACGTGTTTGTAGTGGTATACATATTTATGGCAATTGTTGATAGGAATACATGCCAGCCCTCATTCAAATGATGTTTTATGCTCTTCAATGAAGGAACTGACAGTTGAATATCAAACCTGGTCAAAGCAACATATATTCCAAGCACACCAACAACCAGGTAACCGAAGGAGTTTATGACTGGAACAAGGATGTAATCCGATGCTTGATGAATCATCACAAATATAAGTACCGTGAAAATCAGCTTTCCGATAATGTTGAGAATACTGGTGTATTTCATGTACTCCATTCCCTGAAATAGCCATGTAGGAAACAGTACATTACCTACAACAATTCCGAATGTTAGAATGTAAACGTCGGCATCAACGCCAAACTTTGGAATAAACAATACAATGGCCAAGAGTATCAGGAAACTAAGAGCACACAACATTATCTTGATAAACATCACACTATTAAAAATCTCGGATACCTTTGAACTGTCTTCTCTGACAATAGCCAATTCACGGGTTGCAGATAAGTTAAATCCGTAATCGGTAAACATTTGAAAATATGTGATCAACGAAATGGCATACTGCGTCAAACCAAATTTATCCGGACCCAAAACGTAAGTCAGGTAAGGTAAAGTAATCAGTGGTAAAATGTAACTGGCAAACTGCAGTCCCGTAAGAGATGCTATGTTTTCAAGAATCTTTTTATATTCNNAAAAAAAGGGTAAAGAATTAATTTTCAAATTCCTTTTCATAAAATTCTATAGTTTCTTTAAGTTCTTTATCAAAATCATGTTCATTCTGATATCCAAATGCTTCTTCAGCCTTGGTTATATCCGCAAAGGAATTTTTAATATCTCCTGCACGGACAGGTTCGTATTTAGGATTAAAATCATATCCCATTAGGTCACAAATTCTTTCAAGTAACTCTTTAATATTGATTGTACTGCCGTGTGCAATGTTATAAATGCCGGTAACATCACTCTTTGCTACCTGAATATTTGCTTCAGCAATGTTTTTTACATAAACAAAGTCTCTTGTCTGGGTTCCATCACCATAAATAATAGGCTGTTCTCCCTTAAGCAGGGTGGTGATGAATTTTGGAATAACCCCACTGTATGCTGAGTCAACGTTTTGTCTTGGACCAAAAACATTAAAATACCTTAAACAAGCGGTTGGTAAGTTATATGTATGTGTAAAAGTGTTTGAATACAATTCCATAGTTGCCTTGGATACTGCATAGGGGGATAGTGGCTGCAGTGGCAATGTTTCAACATTAGGCAGAACTTTCGTTTCACCGTATACTGCTGCTGATGAAGCACAGATAACTTTTTTAAGGTTGTTTTTACAGGATGCCTTAAACACGTTGAATGATCCGTCAATATTAATCTGATTTGTTTTTGTAGGCTCTTCCACACTTTCAGGTACACTTACCAATGCTGCTTCATGAAATGCATAATCATGATTTTCAAATATTGTCATAAGGTCTAATGTAGTTATGTCTCCACAAATCAACTCAATTCTATCATGATCCAAATCCTTCAGGTTTTCCACCTTACCTGTGGTCATATTGTCTATGATGGTTATTTTGGATGCTCCATGGTTAAGTAAAGCTTCTGCAATATGGGAACCTATGAATCCTGCTCCTCCAGTTACTATACAATTCTTATCTTTCATTTTATTCCTCAATAATATCAATTCATTTTATTTATATAACATTATATCTTAAAAATAAAGTTCTATACGGGTTGGAAACATTTCCTTTATACAACTTAAAATCCAACGTCTGATTTATTCCTTTTTTATTCGTAGTGTAAATATAATACGGTATTTCCAGGGTATCCTTGTCTTCAATTGTTTCTGTTAATTCATAGACAGTTTTATTGTCCTTCATAACCTTAACAGTATAATTCATCTTCTGATGTTCCTGGTTGGTGATTCCAAGATATATTTTCTCCACAGAGTTTTGCGTCATGTTTATGGGAATGTCGGTCGTGTTATTATTATGATCCACCATGTAAAATTCGGTATAATCCTCTCCGGGATTATGTATAACAACAAGATATACAACTAAAATGATGGCAATTATCAAAATAGTTATCAAAGCACCTTTAACAAGTTTATTTGCCGGAGTCATAATTCACCAAAATACAAAGTTATATTTACAGACATTATAATTTAATATGTTTCTTTTAATATACATAATTATATAAAGCAACTTTCTAAATGGAGTTTCTATTCATGAATGAAAAATTTTATGTAACTGATTGTGAAGGACCGTTATCCATAAACGATAATGCATATGAGATATCAGATTATTTTATTCCGGAAGGAGGAGAGTTTTTCAGCATATTAAGTAATTATGATGACATGCTGGTGGAAAAAAATATTGAAGGATACCTTGCCGGAAGCACATTAAAACTAGTTTTACCATTTTTCAAAGCTTACGATTTAACAGAAAACGATTTGATCCAATTTTCTGAAGATAATATCAGCATGGTAAACGGTGCATATAAAATGATTAGCTATGTACAGGATATTATGCCATTCTACATAGTCAGTACCAGTTATAACCAGTACATTAAGGCATTATGCGATAAAACAGGTTTCATATATGAAAATACCTATTCAACACAGTTGGAATTGGATAAATACGAGTTAAATAATGATGAAAAGGAATCCTTACTAAATATACGTGAAAACATATTGTTTGACTATGGATTTGATAACATTCACCATTTATTTACGAACGTAATCTCTAAAATGAAAATAAACAGTCTCATAGATTCCGTAACTCCTGTTGGAGGAATAGGAAAAAGAGATGCAATATTTGACATAATAGAAAAACATAATTATGAACCATATAATCTAATGTACAGTGGAGACAGCATAACAGATTGTGAAGCACTGGAATACGCCAAAGAAAACAACGGTATAAGCATATCATTCAATGGCAACATTCATTCAATAAAATCAGCGTCAATATCAATAACATCAACAAACAATCTAATCCTTGCAACAATTGCAGATATATTTAACAACAAATCAACAGAAGGAGTATATGATTTCATAAGCCAATACAATGACAATCCATTGGAAACAATAATCAAATATTCAAAAAATGATGAAATAACTCAGGAACTGCTCTTGAATAAGGCATCAATTGATATTATAACTGAAGATAATGTTGAAAAATTAAACAATAAAAATAAAATAACAAGAAACAAGGTCAGAGGACAGAAAATAGGAAATTTAGGATAGTGAATAAAATGGATTTTGAAATAGAAGACACTTACTGTGAAGCATTTACCGGAACATGTGTTAGGATGATAGTTACAGCAGAAGATGACAGGACTATTGAAAAAATAGCCTATGATGCATGTGCAACACCAGGAACAGTTATAGGAAGAACGGAATCAGGAGTTGAAAAGTTTTTAGCTCCGGAAGAAACACCGGACAACAGACCGGGAGTAATAATACAATTCTGGTACAATACCAAGGACCTGAAAAAGTTTGACAAGGAACTGTCATTCAGAATAAGACAGGACATACTGGTAAAACCATTCGTAAAGATATTTGACGCATCAATAAATCCCTTTGACTACATTGATACAACAGAACATGTAGGACACTGTGGTGACGGATATGAATGGACAGAAGAATTTGATGGCAGAACAATGATTAGAGTACCTATATGTGTACCCGACTTCTATATTGAACAGAAACTTGGATGTATGGAAGGAATAATGGGAGTAAACTTCTGGTATTACTGCAGTACAAAACAAGCGGTACTGGAAGCAGGATACAAATCACTTGAAGCACTAGCAGAAGTTGAAGGGGTTTGCACTCCATTTGACATATGTTCTGCAGGTTCTAAAGTGGAGACAAACTATCCTGAAATAGGTCCGACAACAAACCACCCTTATTGTCCATCACTCAAAGAAAAAATAGGTGAAGAATCAAAGGTTGAAGATGGAGTAAACTACATACCAGAAATCGTAATCAACGCACTAACATTAGAAAATGCTGAAGAATCATTAAGAAAAGGTGTTGAAGCATTAAACGGTATAGATGGTGTACTTAAAGTATCTGCAGGCAATTATGGTGGAAATCTGGGAAAATACAAACTATACCTTAAGGAAATTCTGGAATAAAACAATTGGTGTATCAAGATGACATTTGATATAATAGGATGGGGTGCATTGAATGTTGACAGATTATGTCAGGTAAATCAATTTGCACCGACAGATGGTGAAACGTTCATATACAATGAAACAAAAACATGCGGAGGTTCTGCATCAAACACAGTTATAGCAACAGCAAAACTGGGATTAAACGTAGGATACATTGGAAAGATAGGTACGGACTCAAACGGACAGATGATGAAAGAATATCTTGAAACCAACGGTGTAAACACTGATAATTTAATAGAATCCGAAGGAGAAACAGGAGAAGTAATAGGTTTTGTTGACAACGATGGAAATCGTAAACTATATGTTACACCAAAAATAAACGATAAAATCCACAATGAAGAAATTAACAGGGAATACATCCTCAACACCAAACTATTGCATTTAACATCCTTTGTCGGATTAAATCCTGAAGATCCTTCAATAAACACACAATTTGAACTTCTTGAAGAAATACATGACAAAATAACCATAGCCTTTGACCCGGGAATGTTATACGTAAACAGAGAAAAAGAATTCATGGACAGGCTAATATCATATACCGATATTTTACTGATAAACGAAAACGAATTGCTTATAACAACACAGGAAAATGATTTCAGAAAAGCAGTAGAAAAGATTGCACCAAAAGTAGAAATATTGGTTGTCAAACGTTCAACCGAAGGATCATTTATTAAAAGGGATGATGAAGAATACAGCATAGGAATATTTGGGGTAGATACTGTAGATACTACAGGTGCAGGTGATGCATACAATGCAGGATTCCTGTACGGTTATATCAAGGGATATTCACTTGAGGAATCAGGAATCATAGGCAGTTACGTAGCCGCCCAATCTACAACACAAACAGGAGCAACAGAAGCAATACCATCAATACAGGAAATGGATATTCCTGAAATAATCCAAAGCCTTAAAAATATTAAAAAATAAAACAATAGAATTGTTACAATTAAAAACCCGATTATCCTGATATCATGTCTAAAACATTAAATGAACATAAGTTGGCCACTTCTAAAAAGTTAATGGAAATCCGTGAGTGCTTACCCGACACAGACATAACTCTCAAACAATTAATTGATGTTATGTCCGGGGAAGGAGTACAGTTTTTGGTAATTATACTGTTGGCTCCTTTTTTAATACCGGTATCAATTCCTGGAAGCAGTACACCTTTCGGCATACTTATCATACTATTGGAATTGGCTTTTTTAAGAAATACTAAGTTATACATTCCGGATTTTATTGGAAAATATGAATTAGGTAAAAGTAATGTTCTTAAATTATTTGAAATCCTGGAAAAAATATTGGGATATCTTGAGAAAATATCAAAACCTAGGGGTCAATTATCAACCAAGAAGCAGTTTCTACAGTTAAATGCTCTTGTCAGTATAGTACTGGCATTTCTATTGTTTTTGCCATTGCCAATACCATTCACTGATTTTGTACCGGCAATTTCAATGTTGATATTGGCGGTAAGTACATTAGAACGGGATTCATACTTAATGATATTGGGGTATGTGGCTGCAGTATTATCAGTCATTTACTTTGCATCTGTAGGCTATTTTGGCGTGGAAATAATTATTTATACATTGAATTATATTGGAATACCAATATAGAAAAATAAGGATGTTTAATTAGGGGAAAAAGAGTATTATCTTTTTCCTTTAGGGCGTGGAATTTTTTTCTTTTCGTCATTAGCTTCAGTTCGGTTAATTCTATTTAAACGTTCTTTCCAACTTGAAATATTGTCACTGTTAAAACTCACTTTCTTAGTTTCTTTTTCTTTTCTGATAAGGGGTGCCTTTTCGTTTTTACGAATAATTTTTATCATTGGTTCAGTTTTTTGAGAATCAACTTTTAATTTTTCTTCTTTGTCAGCATTCAATTCAGTTTCATTATCCTTTGCTGCTTCGGAAGTATTTTGTTCTTTAAGTTCCGTCGAATCATCGCTATGGTCAATAATAATGTCTTCAGTAACTGTATCATTGTGGTCTATGATAATGTCAGTTGCTTCGCTATCGGCATCATCATGCTCTATGATTATGTCATCTTCCCTTTCTTCAAGAATGGCCTTTTCCAGGTATTCATCAGCAGGCTCTTCTTTTTTCTTTCTGAAATTAAATCTATCTTCAATACTTCTATATTTCTTATTATCAGATTCCTGGTAAATTTCATTAGTTTTTGGTGTTGTTCTTGTAACCTTTGCTTCTCTAGGATGGAATGTTCTGATAATAGTATCTTTTAAAAGGCTAAAAGAACTTTTTCCAGAAGTACTTACTTCCTCCTCATATTCATATTCATATTCGTCTTCATCTTTATTTCTATCTTTATCTTTTCTTGAACCAAATGAACTAATTAAGTCTTCCTGAATAAATTCTCTTCTGCTGCGTCTTTTTTTAGTCAGTTCCTCTAATTCTGCTTCCACATCTTCAAATGGATTTCTATTGTCATGCATATAATTGTTTAACCATGGAACTAATGGATAATCCTTTATTCTGTCAATGGTTACCCATGTGTATGTTTCATAGTCCTTTGATAGTAATAATTCACCATTAAGTATTGTTCCATCCATAATGACATACACATCTTTTTCTGTTTTGCTGGTATAATCTCCGATTCCAATGATTTTTCCAGGGTAAACATAGTAACCTATCTCTTTTTGAACATTAGTTGTAACGGTTTCATCAAAACTTTGTTCTTCTGTAAAAGTGGCTCCAGGCAAGTCCCATACTTGCTTTTCATCATCTCTCTTTTGTTTTAAGAGCAGAATTTTGTCGTGTTCACCGTATATTACGGTTTTAACATACATATTAAATGTTTTCATTTTATTAAACATCCTATTTTTTTCATTTAATCATTCAAAGTAAAAAAACATTATAATATTTCTTTAATTATAGATATTATGTATTTTATCTAAACTTATTATTAATTTTTTTGTAATACGTAATGTTGCCAAAAGGATATAGGTACAATTTTGAAAAGTGTTAAAATAGGATATGACTATCTGAATATATTAGTTAGTCAATTTTGAGTTTAATCGTGCCGTAAATCCTAAGATAAAAAAGATAATTTTGGGGGGTGAAGTTTATGTACTTGCATTAGTGATGTTTTGTGTCTGTGCTTCTTCACGTGTTTCGCCATAGAACGGTTTTTCAAGATGCAAGTCCTGTAAAGTCTGATTAAAATCAGGATTTTGTGTTAATAGTGTTCGGATATCAACATATACTCCTTCCAATTCTTTCTGACTTTCACTCATTTCAGTGTTAGCATTATTGATGGATGTTTGTGCATCTTCAGGGGTTTTTTCTCCTTTTACGTATTGACTGATAGCATTTAATGTAGCAACAGTACCATTCAGATTCTTTGATTCTAATTCTAAACGTTTACATTGTAATTCAATATACTTGCTTTTAACCGGATCATTGTTGGCATAATCGGCAGTTTTATTAAGTTTTTCAATTTCTTCTGAGTATTTTGGTACAATGTCATTGTTTATCGTGTTCATTAAGATGTCTGCATCAGTACTTTGCTGGTTGTTAAACTGTTTTGTTGTTGCAATAATTTTTGTTTCAATTGCACTAGCTTCCTGTAATCCACTATCATAATTCTCTGACAGCACTCCTTCTTGGTAAGGAGCATAAACTAAAAAATATCCTCCAACTACTATAACAACTAGTGCAAGAATTGCTGCTATAATTTTTACATTCATTATATCACCTAGTCTAGTATTATCTATGTGTTTTTTATACTATAATATTTTATTAAAATTATTGGTTAAATTGTAAATATTTATTATCTTTGAATATAATAACTATATATATTTAGTATAAGTTAATAGGGTTTATTATTTTTTTAATTTAAATAAATTCCTCATCAAATGGAATTTGGTACATTAAATATTACTTATAGGATATGATGAATTTATGAACAATGAAGATGAATCATCACACTTGGAAATCAGTGAAAGTAACAAGCAGTTAATTCAACAGGTCTTTCAGTTAGAATTAGATGGTCATAAGGATGCCAGAGAACTGTTTAAAGAGGAAATACTAGGATTTTTAATAAAAACAGATGATGGTTCTTTCACGTTGTCGTCTGGAAAGAGAGGGGAAGAGTCTGAAACGTTACACAGTACCTTCGGTGCAAGAACTGAAGCTTTTGAAAAATTCGTTATTCCATCCAAATTATTGGAAAAAGCTGAAAACACTACAATTATAAAGGTTTTAGATATTTGCAGTGGTATCGGATACAACGTTTCAGCATTGCTTGATTATTTGAAGGATTCTGATGTTGAAATAGAAATTGACATGGTGGAATCCTCTTTGGAAACAATTGCCACAACGTTGTTTATTCCTGATGTTTGTGAGTCACATCAGTATGTGAAGAAAGCTATTGAATCTTATTTGTTGAAAAAGGGTTATTTGAGGTACAATAAGCTTTTAAGTACTATTCCTCCGAATGTTACAATCAACATTCATATCTGTGATGCAAGAGATTTTCTAAAAAGGCACAGCAATAAAGAATATGATGCGGTATTTTTGGATCCCTTCAGTCCCGCCAAATGTCCTGAGTTATATACTGTTGATTTCTTCACTCAGTTGAAAAAATGTTTAACACCAACAGCACTGGTGCTGACGTATACTGCTGCAAGTGCGGTCAGAAGTGCCTTTGTCGATTCTGGATTTTATATTGGTGAAGGACCAAGAGTTCATAGAAGTGGGGGAACCATCGCTTCTAGAACACAGGATTTGATTGAAACATCATTGTCTTTCAGTGATATTAAGGTAATAGCGTTAAGTGATGTTGGAATTCCTTTTTTAGATCCTCTTCTTAATGATGATTATTTGACCATTATTGAAAGAAGGCAGAATCAACGTAGAAAAAGTAGGGGTGTAACAACATTCCCTTCATCCAGTAAGCTTCCAAGATATTTGGGTTTAAATCCTAATGAAATAGAAGATGAATCTTTAAGAGAAAAATTAGAGTTTTATGTCAAAGAGATGGGATTTACCGGATTGGATGATGAAAAAATAATTAACATGCTTGATATCGACCAGAATCTTTGTAGTCGTGATAAAATTCTTGCCTTAAAGGAAAATTTACATAATCTCCTGGTAAAAGATTAAAATAGGTTTTAACCTACTTTAACATGTTCATTTTTTGTTTTATTTTATTTCTTGAATTAATTATATTTATTGCCGTAATATCTCCAACAATGTACAGGTTTATAGTCCATACAGGATGATATTTATCGTATTCTATTTTTATCATGCTTGTTATTCTTTTGGATAGTTCATGTTCTACCGTGTCCTTTGTTTGTGCAATACAGTATGTATTTATGTGGCAATTTATTTCAAAGGTGTCGTTTACACATAATTTATGCCTTATTTTTCTGAGAATTGCTGATGTGATGTAATTCATGTTACTTATCACACAGGTTACCGGTATAACACTGTATTCTTTTTTTGAATCGAGTCTTTTAACCAGTTCTTCTGGTTTGGCATATTCTAGGAAGAATATGAACGGATTCTCTGATTCCTTTAGGAAATAGTTTTTGTTGAATTCATCCATATCCTTTTCAAACCTGTATATCATTTCATCCAATTCTTTTGGATTATGTGTTTGTTTAAATTTTAACAATATTTCTTTATTATTATATTTTTTAATTTTCATAATATTATTTTTTCCTCCATAAACAATGTATAATTTTTATAATTTTTATTTTATTTTTTATAGTATATAATATTTTTTATTATATATTTAAATAATATAAACAATTAATAATAATTATGAATTCAAAAGGTATTTTTAATATAGAATTATATGTATCATTAATGATGTTATTAATTATTATTACAATGGTACTCTCGATAGGAATGCAGGAGTTTTCATCGTTGGAAGAAACTCAAACCAGAAAAGAAGCAAGAACAGTAACCACGGACATAACACGAATAATCAATACAGTTTACTTAAACGGGGACAATTGTTCATATACCTACAGGTTACCTGAAAAAATAAACAATGAAACATATATCCTTCAAATCAACGCTACAGGCGTATATCTTAATTCACATTATCAAATGACATACTCCAAGCCGATATACAATATCGAATACCAAAGAGAAAAAATCATTTTAAAAGGTGGAGATGTATATGAATTTATCAATAATAATAATACCATAGAAATAAATTCATTATCTTAAAGAGATCTTTAAAATTTGATATAATAATGGGGAAATAACTATGAATAATAAAGGTCAAATCACAGTAGAATACATGTTGATGGTTGCAGTAATTATCATTATAATGATATCAGCAACAAACGTCATACAGGAAGAAACAGAAAAAAACACAATACTCAACGCTGCACAAATAGGAGCACAAATAGGAGTAGACAAAAACGGATACGCAATGTACTACAACGACACGTTCAACAATTACCAGGAAAACTATCAAAGACTGCTCTACCCAACAGACATAGAAGTAATAAACATAACACTAACAAAATCAGATAAAAACATATACCTCCAGGTAAACTTGCATACAAACAACGATTTAACGACACAGGAACGTTACATCATAGGATACAGAGTAAATTACTACGTAAGAAAAACAATCGCGGAAACATTTAACCAAAACATAACATATCCATATGAAAACCTGGAAACAGAAAGATTCAAAATAAGAAACAATACAGTAAAATGGGTATAGAAGAGGAAAAGGTTATATGATAGTGCCTTTAGCAAAATATGCAACAAGTATACCTAAAAGGCCAAAAATCAAACCGATACCCCAAATAATATGAACAACCTGATTTTCTTTCATAGGCCTTTTAAGAATGGATCTTATGAGAGAATTGAAACCGGTAGATGGTGCAACCAGTTGACCGTTCTCATTAACCTGGGTAGGTTTAAAGTTTTGACGCTCCATTACGCCGGCACTGTAAAACTTAAGTAAGCCATCAATAATATTCGGCAAAAGCACGATAAATGCAATGATTTTAACCCTACCGATAAATGCAATAATTGCAATGCAGGCACCAATAATTAACGTACCCACATCTCCCGGAAATACGTTGGCAGGATACTTATTATAGAATAAAAATGCAACCAAAGCACCAAGCATGGAAAATGATATGATTGCAACATCATACTTATTCATAATAATACAGGATAATGTCAGTGAAGTCAAGGCAATAATACCCAACCCAGTTTCAATCCCATTCAAACCGGCCAGCATATTGGTAAGATTGGAAGCAACGGATACTGCAATAGGAATCAGTAACATATAGACCAAACCCACATTCGGTGGAGTAACCCACATTATAGGAAGACCAGCAATCCATAATAAAATTAACTTCTCCTTAGAAGATAACATTATTAAATCATCAACCATACCAATAATACCCGTAAGTAAAATAACGATTAAAGTGATTGTCAACTGAGACTGCCACTGTGGACACAAATAAACACCAACCATAATGGAAATTGCAAAACCAAGAAGAATACCGATACCACCCATCTCCGCAACTTCAGGCTTGGCTAATTTATGAATGTCCTTACCAACGATTTCAGCCTTTTTCAAACGTTTAATCAATGGAGGCATAACCAAAAAAGTAATCAGAAAAGCTATAAGCCCACAAAATCCCGATGTAACCAATAATTGTGTTGAATTCAAACATAACCTCTCCTTATTTCTTCATTTTTTTACTATTTTTAAGAATATAATATATTGTCCTAACAGGAATATTCATCTTATTGGAAATTTTACTGACAGGAACCCCACTATTTCTCAGTTCAACTATTTTTTCTTTCGTTTTGTCAGAATACTTTGATTTGGGACCTTGCTTTAATTTGTCCTTCTTAAGATAATAAACGGTTTTGCTGTCAATATTTAACCTTGAAGCAATAGCCTTAACAGACAATCCGGAACTTATCATTTCATTAATAGTGTCCTTTAATTCATCATCATACTTTTTAGGACGTCCCCGGCTTTCATTAATATTTATATTAATGCCTAGCTCCTTTAAGGCATCCAAATATATTTCAGAAGTTCTTTCATACAAACTTAAAGGACAATTAATCTCTTCAAGATCGGGATTTTCATCCAAAATCTCAATAATCAATTTTGATGACAATGGTTTATTAACATGTACCTTTGAACTCATATAATCATCTCATTTTATTTATTAATAAGTTCCAAGAATCTTTTAGCCTTTTTAGTGGTAGGCTTCTCAATTATCTTAAGATTATTCTTCTCCGTCATAGCTTCATCATGTGTAACATGCAATAAATCAGCAGCCTTGTTTAGAGAAACATCACATTTATTATGTATGGCAACAGCACCTATCGCTTCCTGATTAGGTTTCAAATGTAAATTCTTAATTTTGGTTTCAAGTTCCGTCTTATAGTGAATGGTTTCTTTCATATTATTTAACGAAGCGATGTTTTCATCATGATCCAGTAAAAGGTTCACAATATCCTTAGGGAAAACATATTCAAATACCTTAACCTGATTGGAATCCAGGTTAGGTCTGAGATTTGGGAAAGGACCGGAATAATTGTTTCTTCTGCTTTCAGTAGTGGTCAAATAATATTTAAAGATATCCCATAAAAGAAGAGTCTTGGGAGTTTCCATATAAAAATGCTTTTTAATTTCAACTTTCTTCTCAATATCCTCTCTTAATTCACGGTCTAAAACTCTTTCCTTATTCATCAAATTGTTTTTCTTAAGTTTAATGTACTTCAATTCTTCTTCAAGTTCCAAACGTTCTTCAGCTTCCCTTGCTAATCTGCTGGCATCATTTCTTGCTTCTTCAACCAATTTTTTATATTGATTGATCTTGTCCATGTTTTTAATGTGTAATGGGATGATTTCATCGATGTCCTGATTAACAATATTTTCAGAATACTGCAGATATGCAATAGCAAGAGCATTTTGAACGTATTTGTCATTAATCAGGGAAGGTTTCTTATGGTTAAACTGAAGCAGTTCAATACGGACGTTGGAACCGTAACGCTTCCTTAATTCCAACTCATAATTTGATTCATCAGCATAATCAATTTTAGCTTTTTTACTAACCCATTTGTCAGTTTTTTCATCTTTAACCTTGGCAATAACAGTAACACTCTTTACTAAGCCACGCTTTTCTTGTTTCATAACCTTTATAATTGAACGGTATGCTTCAAGACTATACTTAGTTAGCTGTGAACGTTTTAACAAATATTCTCCACCTAAAGGCAAGTACTTAATCAGTTCCAATCTACAGATACCACTGTTGTTGGAATGAATCTCAAAGTCCGTAGAACCGCATTCACAGCTTATGCTTTCAATTTCGAAATCGTCATCAAAATGTAAAATATTTTCAATATTATTCTTCTTATAAGTTTGTTTACACTTTTTACAGGTAACGGTAGCATATTCTTCCAAGTGACCTATTGCAATCTTGTGTGAAGCAATAGCAGATTTGACCTGATCAAGGATGTTCTTCTTATTCGATGCCTTGATACGGAAATACTGGGCATGTCTTGACTGGTCATGCACGTCATCGGGAATAATTTCCTGAGGACCACTAGTATTCTTTCCAAATCTTTTTAAGGCACTATAAGGAGAAGTAAAACCTCTAACTTCCATCTTGTTTCTCAGATTCTGAAGTTGTTCCAAATTCTTCTTAAGATAAGTGAATATCTCTATGAAACTATCAAAATCTTCGATGCTTTCAGCAATAACAGGTTTACTTTGAATCCTTTTAAGATACTTCTCACTCTGTGTCACTAAGATTTCGCTCATTTTATATGTTCACCAACATTACCTTCGGTGGTCAATAGTTCCATACTGTCTGTTGCCAAAAGCATACCATTTGATTCAACACCAAATAATTTGGCAGGCTGTAGGTTGGCAACAACAATTACTTTACGGTCTGTTATTTCTTCAGGTGAATATCTTTCTGCCAAGCCGGCAACAACCTGTCTGATTTCATCACCCATATCAACTTGGAGTTTAAGAAGTTTTTTGGAACCTTCAATTCTTTCAGCTTCTTTAATTTGTCCAACAACCAAGTCTACTTTTGCAAATTCATCAATACTTATTAAATCACTCATTTTATCATCCTCTTCTTCTTCACTATCATCAAGAGCGTATAGTTTCTCTTTTTCTTCAGATATTATGTCATCTTCAATCTTTTTAAACAATGGTTTGGCTTTTTTAACTTCATATCCTGCCTCAAGGAACTTTTCGGCTTCTTCCCATTTAACTTTAGGATTTCTGTCCTCAAAGTTCATGAATCCGTCAACGACTTCTGTAGGTATACTGAGAACTTCACGTATTTTTTGTGCACTTTCAGGTATGTACGGAGTTAAAATAATTGACAATGCATGAACCAACTGGTTAGATAGGTATAAACAGGTTCTTGCACTAGATTCATCTTCCTTAACAGCCTTCCATGGTTTTTTGTCATTGAAATACTTGTTGGCGTCCTTGGTGATGGTCATAATTTCCTGTAGGCCATCACGGAATTCAAAGTTTTCAATGCATTTGGCAACGGTGGAAGGTAATTCTTTAATTTTTGCTTCAAATTCCTTGTCTTCTTCGGAATATTCTCCCGGAACAGGTACTTTACCGTCAAAGAATTTGTTTGTGAAAGTGAACGTTCTGTGAATGAAGTTACCAAGATTGTCTGTTAATTCGTTATTGATTCTTCTCTGGAAGTCATCCCATGAAAAATCAGTGTCCTTATTCAATGGTGCATTGATAACCATGTAATATCTTAACAAATCACTGTCAAACTTATCAAGGAAGTCTTTAACCCAGATAACCCATCCTTTGCTGGTTGACATTTTACGTCCTTCAAGGGACAGATATCCCCCGCCAATAACAGAATATGGTAATTTCCATTCTCTTCCCATTAACATGCTTGGCCAGAATATTGTATGATGATAAATAATGTCCTTTCCAATAAAATGAACGGTCTTGTCATCCCAGTATTCTTTCCAGTCAAGACCATGTTCCAAAGCCCACGTTTGAGCAGAGGACTGATAACCTATAAATGCTTCAGCCCACACATACAAGACCTTGCCTTCGGAATCAGCTATAGGTACAGGAATACCCCAGTTCATGTCACGAGTCATTATCCAATCCTTAAGACCTTCATTGACCCATTCTTTAGCAAAGTTTTTCACATTTTTGGGAAGTTCCTCATTATTGTTGATCCATTCTTTCAGAGGTTCTTCAAACTCATGTAATTTGAAATAGTACTGTTGTGACTGTTGAACGTGAGGTGTTCCATCACAGATTAGACAGTGCGGTTCAACAAGCTCTGTAGGATCTAAATGACGTCCGCATACTTCACATTGATCCCCTCTTGCACCTTCACTATCACAGTGTGGACAGGTTCCTTCAACATATCTGTCAGGTAAGCTGCGCTGACAATTGTCACAGTACAGTTGGTCAATGGTTTTTTCATAGATATATCCCTTCTCATACAATTTTTTGAAGAATTCCTGAGCCATTTCATAATGATTTTCATCAGTTGTTCTTCTGAAACTGTCCAGGGATATGTTACAAGCTTTTAAGTCATTACCTATCAGTTCATGATATTTGTCTGTAATATCTTTAGGGGAAATGTTTTCCTGTTCAGCCCTTACTGCAATAGGCGTACCGTGTTCATCTGTTGAACAAACCATCACAGTATCCATTCCGGTCATACGATTATATCTGGCATATATATCCGCTGGAATGTATGTTGAACGTAAATGCCCTAAATGGCAAGGACCATTTGCATAAGGTAATGCACATGAAATAAATAACTTACTCATCTTCGTTTATTCTCCGTCTTCTTTTATGATTTTATAAACATTAGTTTTATTCTTCCATAGTAATCTAATATTGTAAAATTAAGATATAATAATATATGTCTGATATGATTATTTTAATTTGCTATATTTTCTAAAAATATTGGTGACTTTAATGAAAAAATTTCTGTTGTCTAAAATATATTAGTAAAGTCCATATAGATATTATAATATAATGATAAAAACACCATACATAAATCCATTTAGCACGGATGCTAAAGAAATAGTCAGTAAATTAGGTCAAGTAGAGAATTTGGACAAAAGAAACGATTCCTTGATGGCAATTGTAAATCATACCCGAGGTCAAAATCTCAGTGACCCCCATACTTTACCTGAAACATTAAAAGACTTAGCGTTAGCCAGGTTTGAATGGTCATTATTCAGAAAATCATCCGAAGCACAGGAAAAAAAATACGAATACCTATTTAATCAGGAAATATATGAATATGACGTTGTATCATTTTACCTGCTATGTCAGGCAGTGGCAATAAAATATGGACCAAACAGTCACGAAACAAAACTGGTACTTGACTGTGAGGAAGACATAATATCACAAAGATTGGAACTGCTCAAATCAGAATCAACAGATTTTCAGTCAAGTTTCCTGAGAAAGGCATTGAATCAGATGATAGACACGAACAACATATACTGGACAGAACTTAAAGAAGTAATTGAACTGGGAAAACTGGATTTAAACGAATTGTTGCTCTCTGATGGTAAAGTAATAATTGAATATGAGGATTTCATAGCAGAATACGGTCATCTGATATACAATAGAGATCCACGAACAATGTATGAAGTGACAGCAGGTGTGGAACTCAAATCCAAACTATTGCTGAGCCTAATAAGATTATACACGAAACAATACATAGAAACAGTCTATGAAATGTCAAAAAGAATGGTGGAACCAAACCAGATTCTCTTGGATTTGGCAGACAACATTAAAGAAGTGCAACAGAAAGCACAAAGCCTAAAATATGCAAGTGCAGGAAGTTCTAATTATATTGATGACGAACCGGTAAAATATGAAATCGAAGCATTTCCCCCATGCGTAAGAAAATGTATGGATGGAATAAAAAGCGGAGGAAGAAATGATGCAATAGTACTCTTCCTGACACCATTCATTTCATACTCAAGACTATGTCCGGGAATATTCTCAAAACAGGAACAGATGATGAAAATATCCGATATTGACCCGTCATTGGAAATAACACACAACGAAATCATACCAATGATATACGATGCTGCTAACTCATGCAGTCCACCATTATTTAAAGACCAGCCACAGGAAAAAATAAACATAAACGCTAAACTCGGATTTGGAATGCATACAGAATTAAAATTAGACCATGAAGGAGAAACACAGTGGTATACGCCTATGAGCTGTGAAAAAATAAAGTTACACATGCCAAACCTATGCACTCCAAATATAGACTGTAAAAAGATAGGAAACCCTCTAACTTTCTATAACCGCAAAAGAAGAATTATGAAAAAGGACAACAGCACACAGCAGGTGAAAAAAGATGGAGATTGAACTTAAACCTGCATCCAACTATGAACGAAAATTATTCTATCGTGAAGAATGGGATGTAAAACAAGTACCGGACTTTGTGATAAATTCATTGACAAGCAGGGAATTCGGATTTGACCATTTCGGTCAGGGACCAAACGACAGGTATAAGACATTCCAGGACTCTTTAAGATTAAAACGTTTCATCAAAGCAAAACAACCCTTTGCAGCATACTGTTCGGTAGCATTTTATAACACACCAAAGCAAAGAAAAGGATGGCAAAAATCGGAATTGGTATTTGATGTGGATGCAAAGGACATACCAATAAGAACCTGTGACTGTAAAGAGGGGGAGGTATGTGACAAATGCTTAAATCAGGCAAAGGAAATAGTGCTGATGATAAAGGACGTTCTAAATGGGGAAATGGGATTGAACAATATAAACATGGTCTATTCTGGAAGAGGATACCATGTACGTGTATTGGATGAAAACGTTATGGAAGCATCAAGTGAACTGAGAGGACAGATAGTACAGTATGTGATAGGTGCAAAAGAGCCTGACTTATCTAATGCACTGGGTTTTACCAGTCTACAACACTTCATCATACCATACGGATATCCGAAAAACTTCACAAAATGGTCCAAATACACAATCCTTCACTTGACAAAAGAATCAAAATTGGACAACGTGAACAACAGACTGCTTAATGATGTCATAAAACACAGGCATTTTCTGGAGGAAGATCAGTGGGGATTGTTCAGGGGAAAAATCGGACCAATAAGATTCAACAAGGTAATGAGTGCAATAGCCAGAGTAAACATGAACATTACCGATACAAAGGTGTCAATAGACCTGAAACGTATTCTTAGACTTCCATCAACATTACATTCAAAAGTAAGCATGAAATCCACATTAATCAAAAACATAGAAACGTTTGATCCATTTGACGATGCGGTTCCCGAATTTGTTTATGAAAGAAAATAGAATCAGCGAATAAGTCTGTAATCCGGATTAAGATGCATAAACAGATTCACGTAATCCTCTTCACGTTCATTGTCAATAACATTATACACACTTTCAAAAGTGGAATTACTGGTTATTTCATCCGTAACATTTTTTCCAAGCTTTAAAATACTTCTGTTTTCTTTTTTAATAATATTTTCAATCATTTCCGTCACAGTCTTATACTTTCTTTCAGATATGGAAATCCATTGATTATTTTTTACGTAGGCGTTAGGATACTTGTTCTTAAATTTGAATCCGTCCTCCCTGTATCTTACCATTGGTCCATGATGTATTTTAACATTAGACAGCCTGTCTACTTCATATTCAAATATAATATGAGCATAATTTTCTGAATCAATATAATAGTTATTTTCAATGATGTCAAAATCATACATCTGTGAAACTTTGACAAATGAGTTCATGGTCTTTTTAATCTGGGGATAAATCACGTCATCCGGCAGATCGGGAACTTTAAACGACAGCACATAACATTCGGTTCCCCTTTTATTGAATTCGGACAGCAGTTCCTCTTTTGTTGCATTAATCCGTTTATCCTTAAAGTATTCTTCTGACGGATTTTCCAGATAGTTGCGGCAGGCAACAATGAACTCCGATAGCTTCTGCATGGACAAGGCAGCGGCAACATTCCTGTTTTTGTCAACAGGATCAACAACAATGAAAGGAGCATTAAACTTGGGGGCAGTACCATAATCCTCCAAATCAATCATGAACCCGTTTTTCCACTTGGAAGCGGCTTCTTCAGCCACGTTATCAAATGTATGGTATTTTAGGATTAACAGTTCACACAGATAACCAGAAAAGCCACTGACCTTGAAATTAGCACCATAAGTGTTGACTGAAGTCATAAATTTCTTCAACAACAGTACCTGATTAGCTTCCTCGTCGGTCAAATGTTTTTGAACGTAATCGGTATGAAGAATTGTCCTGTCAACAGCGGATTTTAACTGGCTGGAATCCCTGATATCATAGCATGGTACAAAATCCACTTCATAACCGTCGATTAGTCCGGTAACATAGGGATGTGAAGCATATCTTATTTCCTGTTTTCCGTTAACTTCTTCAATACATTTTTTTCCAAATTCAAGACCGTACTCCTTAAGTTCATCTTCCGAATAACTTAACGGAAAGGTCATGAAAATATCTATATCTGCTTTATCTATCAGGGAAGTTTTCTTTGCCATGGAACCGACAAGTCTGCATTTGATGTCCACATTTTTTGTGTTAGCATACTCATTAATGATATTCATTAGCTTGTCTGAAAAATCAATAATTTTCTGTCTATCTTCTACAGAAGGCTCAATATCCTTTAATATTTGTTCATAAATAATAATCACCTATAAAAAATAGCTTAATCATTATAAAAGGGGGGAGAAGGAAGAAATTAAATTTTTTTAGCACTGACAATGGTAATTGGATTCAATGCTTTCATCATTACTCCACGTTCAAGGACAGTTCCACGTGAAACGTTTATTGTCACAACTTCAGGTTCGGCTCCCAGGTCTTTAAGTGTATGAACGGCATCCGTTGCAGTTTCCAGTACAATGGATGTAATAATGATTCTTCCTCCAACAGGAAGTTTAAGATACCCTGTTTCAATAATGTTATTAAGGTTTCCTCCACTGCCTCCAATCATAAGTTTTGTAAAATCTTCAAGCTTATCCAATGCAGATAAACCTTCGTCTTCAATTAGTTCTACTTTATTTTGAACTCCGAATTTTTCCAGATTTTCGCGTGTTGTTCTTATAGCATCAGGGTTCATGTCAATACTGAATACTTTACGTGCTCTTTTTGCAAACTCTAAAGTTAATCCTCCAGTTCCGCATCCAACATCAACTACAACATCTTCATCAGTTAATCTGACCTTACTAATTACTAATGCCCTAATCTCCTCTTTAGTTGGACCAGGAACTTTCTTGGTTTTGATGAATTCATCATCTGGTGTAATTTCAAAATACATTGTTAAGTCTCCCAATACTTATTGTATGATAATTATTATTGTTTCCATTTAGTAAAAAGGTTATTATTAATATTCATAATATCGAATATTTTGCCGACAATAAAATTAATCTGATCATCAATACTTTCAGGTTTATGATAGAATCCCGGCATCGCAGGTAAAATAATAGCCCCTTCCATGCTTAATTTGGTCATATTTTCCAGATGGGTGGTTCTAAGAGGTGTTTCTCTTGGAACAAGTATTAATTGTCTTCTTTCCTTCAATGTCACATCACTCACTCTGTTAATAACATTGTCGCCGTATCCATTGCATATGGCACTTAATGTCTTCATACTGCATGGAATAATCACGCATGCATCAAACCTGAAGGAACCGCTGTTGACAATGGCATTTAAATCGTTGTCATCATAGACAAAACTTGCTAAGGATTCAACGTCACTTATGCTGTAATCGGTTTCATATTCAATAATGTCCTTTGCTATGTCTGAAATTATTAAATGGGTTTCGGCATCAATCTTTTTAAGCTCTTCCAGTAGTCTTATACCGTAGATTGCTCCACTGGCTCCACTGATTCCTACTATGACTCTCATTTTAATTCCTCACAAATCAAATTCCCTGATGTTTTCATAAATGGGACCGTCCGGTGTTAATGTACTTGACTTAATACAGATTTTTTTAACTTCCATTTTTCCATGATATTGTCTGCTAAGCTTTTTAAGTGTTTGACTAAGCTTTTCTTTATCATCTATGTTTTTTACCCTTCCAATGGTGATATGGGGAACGTAATCCTTTTCCTTCTTAAATCCAATCTTGTTAAACTTGTTGTCCAATTCCTTTATTAATTTAACGGTAACGTTGTTTTTATCCTTTATTCCTGTCCAGATTACTCTTGGCCTGTAAATGTTTGGAAATGCACCAACATTAACTACCTTTAGACTGTATTTATCGTAATTTTCAAGGCTGTTGGCAACTATATAGGCAATCTTTTCCAGTGTAGCATCATCAATTTCTCCGAAGAATTTTAATGTTAAATGCATGTTTTCACTTTCAACATATTTTATCTTAGAAGAATCACAATCCCTGATAATTTCCTGTGTTTCATTAATCTTATCCTTAATGTGCTGTTCTAATTCAATAGCTAAAAATGTTCGCATATTATAATCCTCATTAAAAAAAATATAAAGTGGTTGATAAATATAATTCTTTTTATCAAAATTAATACAATGGTAGGTAAGTGATAAATTATTTTTCGATTATTTGCTCTTCTATGGCCATTCCAAAGTGTCTTGCACCATCAGTAAAATAGGCCAGTATTTTATCTCCCACTTTTATGTCAGCTACAGATAACGGTTCTCCATTGGCAGACACCAATCTGATAGTTTCAGCATTCTGAACCAATGTCCTGATTTTTTGACCATCATTTTCTGCTTCAATCATTAATAAAGGTCTTCTTTCTATTTTAGAACGTCCGATTATAGCGGTTTTGGTTTCACCCTTGGTGTTAATGGTTAAAACTTCATCACCAGCTTCAAGTTCGGAAAGATATCTTGTTTTATTGCCTGGAGTCATAACATATGCATGAACAGCTCCGGCATTTACTCTAAACGGTCTGGATGCAACGTATTCACTTTCCAGTGATTCACTGTGAACCATAAACAGTCCTGAAGCAAATGAACCGATAAGCATTCCTTCTCCGACTTCCATCATTGAACAGGTATCCACACAAACTCTGTCGCCAAGACCAACACTTTCCACCTTGGTGATGGTGGCCTCTTTAAGTTCATACATTTCCTGTGAAGTTTTTTCTATCAGTTCACCAAGCTTCCTGATTTCATTAGTGTCATTTGATGATAATAAAACACCATCGGAACCATGTTCCATAGTTTCCAAGGCCAATTTTGCTTCTTCATAATCAGGAACGTCAACCATTATCTTGGAGGTTCTCTCCTGCAGACTGGCAATGATGTTTTCCAGTGGAATTACTTTCCAGTTTTTACCCTTTAAAATCACGTAATCTGCTATTGTTCCCAGTTTTGAAACCAGCAATTCATCTTCCTTATTGTTGATTTCAACGTATACTGCAACTTCCTTACCAGTTTCCCGTGCTTTGGTAACATCTTCAAAGCTAACCTTTTCATCATTTCCTAAAAGTAATATGTCTGAATCTTCTTTATCGGAAACAATTTTGAAGTTTCCTAAATCCTTGATGCTGTCAGAATTATCAAAGTCCATGATGTATTCTATTCCGGATTCCAATGCACTTACTATTGCTTCTTTACGGTCGTTCCATGTTCCTTTAGGTCTTACCCATGCAAATTTCATTGTTGATTACTTCCTATTCTTTTATAATTTCCAATGCTTCATCAGGGCTCATTCTGTTATGAACAATTTCAACCAATGCTTGAGTCATTTTTGTAGGATTTTTGGCTTGGAAAACGTTTCTTCCTATTGCTATACCTGCTCCGCCAACTTCTATTGCATCATATACCATTTCAAGTAATTGCTGGTCAGTTTCTACTCTTGGGCCACCGGCAATAATGACTGGAACAGGACATCCTTCAACAACTTCTTTAAATGTGTCAGGGTCACCGGTATAGTTGGTTTTTACAATGTCTGCTCCTAGTTCTGCACCAACTCTTGCAGCTAATTTAACTACTTCAGGGTCGTGTTCATTTTCAATTTTAGGACCTCGTGGGTACATCATTGCAAGAAGTGGCATACCCCATTTGTCACATTCTTCTGCAATTCTTCCGGTTGAACGTAGCATTTCAGGTTCTTTTTCCGAACCGATATTGATGTGTACACTTACTGCATCTGCACCTAATTGCAATGCCTTTTCCACGCTTGTTACCTGAACTTTATGGAATGGATCTATGCCCAGGTCGGTACTTGCTGACAGGTGTAATATTAAACCTATATCTTTACCGTATCCACGGTGTCCGTTTTTTACCATACCTTTATGCATTAATACAGCGTTTGCTCCACCGCTTGCCACGGAGTCAATGGTTTTAGTCATATTTATTAGTCCTGGAATTGGTCCGCCGGATATTCCATGATCCATTGGAGCAATTACGCATTTCCCAGTTTTACGGTTTATAATTCTTTCAATTCGTATAGTTTTTCCTATCATTGTATCACTTTTTTTTATTGTTTTTTTTTTTAATGAAAATTATTATTTCATAGATTATAATTAAGTTTTTATTTTCTTTAGTTAAAAATATTTCTATTTAATCATTTAATTGTTAAAAAGTAGTTTTAAGTAAATGGGACATGCAAATTATTTGTTTATATAGCATGATTTGACTTATTTGGTCTAAGAGGTATGATTGATTAATCATGACAAAAAATAAAAACGGATTAAATGATAATCCCGATTTTACTATGATTGAACCTCCCCATCTTGTAGA
>MVAA01000080.1 GCA_003266105.1 Methanosphaera sp. rholeuAM6 | reverse complement strand
ATCCTAATGTTTGTCTGAGTTCTTCCTGTCCTTCAGGAGGTACAAGACCTACGGATAATACAACTAAGTCGTATGTGAATGCTGTTGCTTTTCCGAGTAAAGTATCTTCTGCACGAACTGTGATTGTTTTGTCCTCGTTTTCTATGAGTTGTGCTGCTTTTCCTCTGATAAATTTGATTCCGTATTTTTCTTGTGATAATCTGTAGAACTCTTCGTATCCTTTACCGAATGCACGAATATCAATGTAGTATATTGTTACTTCGGTATCTGGTTCGTGGTCAACACATAACTGTGCGTTTTTCATTGCATACATACAACATACTCTTGAACAGTATGGGTTTCCAACTTTTTCGTCACGGGAACCTACACATTGGATGAATGCTACACGTTTTGGTGTTTCACCGGATGATGGTTGGATTACGTGACCTTGGGTTGGTCCTGATGCGTTGATGTATCTTTCAATTTGTAAACCAGTGATTACGTTTTCAGCTTGATCGAAGATGTATTCTTCTTTTAAGGTTGGGTCAAATGTGTCGTAACCTGTTGCTACTACAATTGTACCTACGTCAATTTCCACAAGTTCTGGTTCTTGATCGTGGTTAATACAACCTTTTTCACATGCTTTGTCACATAAGTGACATTCAATACAGTAATTTTTATCGATTGTTGCAACTAAAGGTACTGCCTGTGGGAATGGAATGTATGCTGCTTTTACCATACCAGTTCCTTCATCGAAGTAGTTTGGTATTTCGATTGGACATGCTTCCTGACATAATCCACAACCGGTACATGTTTCTTCATCAACATATCTTGCTTTTTTCTCTACTGTTACTTTGAAGTTACCTATGTAACCGTCTACATCTTTTACTTCTGAGTATGAGAGTAATTCGATGTTTGCATGTTTACCTGCATCTACCATTTTAGGTGCTAAGATACACATGGAACAGTCGAGAGTAGGGAATGTTTTATCTAATTGTCCCATTCTACCACTGATGGTTGGGTTTCTTTCGATAAGGTATGTTTTGAATCCCATGTCTGCTAGGTCGAGAGCGGTTTGAATACCTGCAATTCCTCCACCAATAACCATTGCTTTATTATCTACAGCTACTTTTTCTGGTGTTAAAGCATTAAGTAATCTTACTTTTGCAATTCCCATTCTTACAAGGTCTTTTGCTTTTTCTGTTGCTCCTTCAGGATCGTCTCCGTGTACCCATGAGTCTTGTTCTCTTAAGTTTACGAATTCAAATAAGTATTTGTTTAATCCTGCTTCTTCTACACATCTACGGAATGTAGGTTCGTGTAAACGNNNTATTTGTATTCACGTGATACCACTACATCTGGGAGGGTTTCAACATATTCAGCTACTGCCTTACAGTCTACTACTCCACCGATGTTTACTCCACAGTGGCATGTGTATACTCCTATACGCAATTCTTCATTATTTTCTGCCAAGTTAAATCACCTATCTATTAAGACTAAGATGTTCATAATCGGATTTTTTTCATAGGAAAAAATCATGTAAAAACCTGTTTTTGTTAACTATAAAAATTTAACAATTATATCCTATACTTTAAGATTAATCGGACATAATATATATACTTTTTTTTTGTTCGTACAAAAACAAATCATTTTCATGGTTAATAAAAATAATTAAAGTAAAAAACCAATAATAACCGTTAAAGTAAACAGACAAAGAACAGTATTGGTAAAAATCAAAGAACTCATCAATTCCGTATCCAAATCATAATTGATAGACAATACCAGAGCATTCATAGCCGTACTCATCCCAGCTTCCAAAACAGCAACCTGAAAACTCAAACCATTAAAGCCAAGAGCCAACATAATCAACAACATGATAACAGGAGCAATAAGCAATTTAACACAAGCTACAAATAAAGAATCCCCAATGGCGTTTTTAATCTTGCTAAAATTCAACGTTAAACCAAGTGCCATCATAATAAGAGGAATAGTTGCCTGACCAAGATAATTTAAAGTGCTTTCAACAACATAAGGATAAGCAACACCAAAGAAATTAAACATCAAACCAATGACAACAGCCCATAATGGAACAAAACCCACAACCTGTTTTAATACATCACCTCTTTTACCACCAAAAATTCCCACAAGAATCATACCAAAGATTACAAACAATAAAGTGGTAGACAAATCAAAGAAGATTGCATTTAAAAATCCCTCTTTACCGAAAACACCCAAAGTGATTGGAAAACCTAAAAAACCCGTGTTCATCATAGAAGATGCAATCATGATAGTCCAGGTTTTAACCTTAGAATACCCGCGCCATTTACAAAACAGATATGATATCACTAAACATGAAAAGCTAAGCAGTAATGCTGCAAACGGTAAAACAATCATATCCGAACTGATATTGGCAGCGGATATGTTGACAAATATCAGGGAAGGCAAACTGACATTTAAAACAATGGCAGACAAGATAGTACTGTCTTCTTCCTTTAAAATACCGGCACTTTTTAACATGTACCCCAACATAATCATTAACGTTGGTATTAAAACTATTTCAATAGGACTGACCAAAATTTTACCTCCCTTAAATTAATATAATTTTTTCTAGATTAAAAAATACAATGAAAAACACAGTGATACAACTTATATTATAACCCCAATAATCAATGGTAGAGTAAACAGACAAAGAATTGTGGTTATGAACACGACAGAACTTACCAGTTCCACATCAAGATCATAAGTAATGGCAAGCACCAAAGCATTCATGGCTGTTGGCATAGCAGCCTCCAATACTGAAACCTGGAGCATCAGACCATCAAAATTCAAACTGGACAATATTACAAACAGAATCAACGGTGCAACAATCAAGCGAACAACAGATATGAACACTGTATCAGACAGATAAGACCTTAAATCTTTCACACTAATTGTTAAACCAAGAGAGAGCATTATAAGTGGAATGGTTGAATTACCAAGATATGTTAAAACGTTTTCAAACACGTACCCCAATGGAACATTGAAGAAATTGAATAATACTCCGAAAACTATAGCCCATAAAGGTACAAATAACAAGCCACTGACTAAAACATCACGACGGTTACCTCCGAACACTGATGATAACACTACACCATAAATTACAAATAATATTGCCACGGCCATGTCATAGAAGATTGCATGTAAAAATCCCTCATTTCCAAACACTCCCAATACAATAGGATAACCCACAAAGGCAGTGTTCATCATGGAAAGCAATATGATTACCGTCCACGTCTTTACTTTAGAGTAACCCCTGAGTTTTGAATAGACATAGCCTATTATGACACATATGAAACTAAGACCAAATGAGAATACTGGCAAATAAAGCATGTTGCCGCCAATATGGGCAGTAGCAATATTCATGAAAATAAGGCTTGGTAAACTAATATTTAAAACTATTTTAGATAAAACAGAACTATGTTCCTCCCTTAAAACATTGAAACGTTTTAACAAAACACCTACCAGAATCATCAAAGCAGGTACTAAAATAACTTCAACCACATTTACCATCATAAATCACTATAATATATATTAGTAACTATTAGGTTATACAATTAATTTTAATCAAAAATAGAAAAAGGAGATTATGGATATATTAAAGTTAATCTACCAAACCTTCGGTAGTAACCTTAAATACGGCTTCACCTTCAGGTAAATGAGGACTGTC
>MVAA01000101.1:6136-6293 GCA_003266105.1 Methanosphaera sp. rholeuAM6 | reverse complement strand
GATACATTAAAAGGTATACTGAATGCTGATTTCTATTTAAATTCCTTTTCATATATAGAGTATATGTCTTAAAAAGTATTTATATTTTTAAAATCATAGTGTTGGCTAAGATTTTTCTGGGATATGTTAAATATTTTTTTTTTAATTTTTCAAGGGG
>MVAA01000101.1:0-6060 GCA_003266105.1 Methanosphaera sp. rholeuAM6 | reverse complement strand
GGTATTCATTTTAGGATAAAATTATGGATATTTCTGGTTGCTACAAATATCCTATACAAAAAAAATAGATTTTATGGGGGGGGGAAAGGGTTAAAGTTTAAATAGACCATCCAATAATTGTTTTTTTAGTTCTTCTGATATTTCCAGACCCCGTTTCTTGTCTGATTGTCTGCAGGATACTGGTATTTTCCTGGTTTTTCCTTCTGCTTCAATGCTTATCGTTCCCATATTCATGTATGGTACTCCTCTCGGACATACTGTTGCACATGTTCCACACCCATAGCATAACTCTTCGTCTATTGTTTTATCCTTTCTATAGGCTTTTGTCGGACAGTATATTTCAGGTAGGCATGGTATACAGTTGAAGCACATGTCGGGATCGGTTGTCGGTCTAAGGTCAACATCTTCCCAAACCGTGTAATCAACAGTATCTATTGGCAGGTGTCTTCCATGAATGTCACATACAGGTAACGCTATGTCCCTGTTTAGTACCTTTAGATTTTCAAGAATCTTTTCGTTGAGTACTGGTATTGGCACTGCTACTGAATTGAATATTTCCGGACTCATACCTGTCTTATAGCCACCCATATAATATGATTTCATTTCCTTAATGTTTGCCGTTAACAGTAGGTTAGGTTTTTCCTGGCTGCTGCGTGTTCCATTGTCAATTACCACTCCCTGTGCACCATTTATCAATACTTTAGTTCCTTCCCCTATTATTTCCTGCTTTGGATCGTTTGCCAATGGATTTATTTCTCCACATCCACTGAATGAGTATGAGTTATATGGTCCTTCCATTGGTGTTGAGTTGAATATTGATTTTTGTGATGTTTTTTCAGGATTTGTGAATGAGTTATAGTTTTTAAATGCCATTCGTGTACCGATTAGTCTTGCAGTTTGGAAATCATCCAATGTTACTTTTGCATTGAATTGATTGTCTTCGATGTCTATTACCTGAACTTCCACCTCTTTGCCGTCAATCAAATCTTTTATCAGGAATCCTCCACCATAATCCTCCATTGTTTTGCTGTGGTTTGTTCCGTACAGGAATACGTCAACGCTTCCCAACAGTTCATTCGGACATGGTCCTGGGTATGCGGGAATACCGTTCATATATACTTCTTTTGCCTTGTTGAAAGCTCCGGGTTCTGTTACCTGAATATGGAATAATGCTGTTGTTCCACTCATAATACCGCTTGTTCCACAGGTTACTACGTCAACATCATCTACTGTTACCTTTTCACCATCACGCAACTTTGTTTTCAATTCATCAGCGGTAAGTACTATTGCATCACCGGAATCCAGTTTTTCCCGAATTTCTTCAATTGTTTTTACCATTTTCTTGTCCTCCAACATTAGTTGTTATTGTTTGAATAGTGGTTTGATTATTATTGTTCAACTGTGCCAAATTATCCATTATTATATATTATATCGTTAATGGTAAAAATATTTTAGAAGGATTTTTGGGATAGGTCTATTCACTGACCTGTTAGTGTTGCAAAAGATTTAATGTATTATACTTTCAAAGATTTAATTACAGGAAAAGAAAGACCAGAGGATTGTTATGAACAAATACATTGAAAGATTAATCAAACTTATTAATTATGAAAGGGATGAAGAAATCAATGCCATGATTAATGAAATCAGGAAAATGTCTGCTGGTGAAAGGGAACGTGCTGGCAGGGCAGTTAATTCCATGCGTGGTAAAAGGTTGGGCAAGGAGTTGGGCTTAACCATTGTCCAGTATGGCCGGTCAAAAGGCATTGATACCGAGATAAGTGTTGGTGATGTAGTTCTTGTAAGTACCGATAATCCTCTTAAAAGTCAATTGACCGGTACCGTAACCGAAAAGGGATACAAGTATATTAAGTTGGCTTTTGACAAGAAAGTGCCAAAGTGGGCTTTGAAGAAGAAGGTTAGATTGGATTTGTACGTGAATGATGTTACATTCAGGAGGATGGAGGATAATCTTAATAATCTGTCATTAAAGGGCAAAAATGCATTGGAATATCATCTTGGTCTGAAAAATCCCAAGTTAAACAGTTCTGAACGATACATTGAGTTTATAGATAAAACCCTTAATCCTTCACAGCAGGTTGCTGTCAGAAACTGTGCTTCCACACCTGATTTTTTCCTTGTGCATGGTCCTTTCGGTACGGGCAAAACAAGAACTCTGGTGGAACTGATTTTTCAGGAGGTAAGACAGGACCGTAAAGTTTTAGCCACTGCAGAGAGCAATACTGCCGTGGATAATCTGTTGGAGCGTATTGTTAAAAACGATAAAGTTCATGTCACCAGGCTTGGACATCCGCAGAGGGTTTCTAAGGACAACATTAAACATACTCTGGCTTACAAGGTTGAAAATCATCCTTTATATGATAATATTCAAAGTTATTATAATGTTATTGACGAGTATATTGGGGAAAGGAAGTATTTTACCAAGCCTACACCACAGTATAGGCGTGGCTTATCTGACAATCAGATTAAACAGTACGCCAGTAGAAACAAGAGCAGTAGAGGCGTAAACAGTGATACCATTAAATCAATGGCAAGGTGGATTGACTATAACGATAAAGTCAATGAATTCTATGGTAAAATAGAAAAGCTTGAATTTAAGATTGTTAATGAGATTATTGAGGATAGTGATGTGATTGTATCAACAAATTCCTCGGCTTTTCTGGAGAGTATTGCTCATGTCAAGTTTGATGTTGCCGTTATTGATGAGGCTTCTCAAACTACCATTCCCAGTGTGTTGATTCCAATTGCAAAGGCTCACAGGTTTATTCTGGCAGGAGATCACAAGCAGTTGCCTCCCACCATATTAAGTCAGAAGGCCTGTGAGTTGGAAGAAACCCTGTTTGAATCATTGATTAGACTGTATCCTCATAAGGCTCAACTGTTGAATGTTCAGTACCGTATGAATGAAACGCTTATGAGCTTTCCCAACAGTGAATTCTATGGGGGCAAGTTAGGTACTGACAGTAGCGTTAAAGATATTGACTTGGGTGATATTGCCAAGTGTGATGAGGATGTTCTGACCTTTGTTGACACCTCAGGTATGACAGACAATGGTGAAGAGCATCTGCAGGATTCAAAATCATTTGTTAATAGGCTTGAGGCAAGAATTTGTTTGGAGTTGGCCGAAAAATACGTTGAGAATGGAATTTCTGCTGATGATATTGGTATCATAAGTCCTTATGCCGATCAGATTAAACTGATTTCTGACAGGACGGATGTTGAGGTTAAAACTGTTGACGGCTTTCAGGGTCGTGAGAAGGAGATTATAATTATTTCATGCGTACGCAGCAACGACAAAGGTGAGATTGGTTTTCTAAGTGACCTTAGACGTTTGAATGTTGCCATTACCCGTGCAAAGCGTAAGCTTATTATTGTAGGAAACAGTGATACCTTAAACACGAACNNAAAAGATGATTGATTGCCTGTTTGAGATATTAATCTCTCTTATTTGTCTTTTCAACGATTTCATTCATTGTTACTATTGTTGATTTTCCATATTCCCCTGTCATGTACTCATCGCTTTCCCTTGTTCTAACTGCAGTGATGAATTTTTCGAGTATGTCCTCATGTCCATACAATAAATTTCCGGTGAACATTTTAAATCCGTTTTTGATAAACTGGCCCCAGTACTGGCATGTTTGCGACACATCATTCTTCAACACTTCTTTTGCATAGTGTTCCTTGTCTGTAGGGATATCTACAACTATGTCCTTGAAGAGGTCATAATCGATTATTCTGTTTTCAAAGCATATTATGTAATTCCATTCACATACCGGTGAGTTGAAATTCAGGAACATGTGAACCGGCACTTCTCCTGCCAATGCATCCACGCTCAATATTCTTGGTGTGGAATCAGCTTCATCCTCATTGTATATTGCATGTGAGTCCTCTATCTTTATTTCTCCACCATGCCTTTTTAGTAAATATATGAAGTGTGCGGCTTCATCATAAAATAGTCCCAATGGCAGTTCATTATACCATGTTGGAAGTCTTCTGTTACGGTTTGTGTATTGTATTTCTGTTATGGAAACTATGTCTCCGTATTCTTCCCTTTTTTCCTCGATTATCCTGTTGATTTTCTTCATTCCGTTAGTATAATTAAAGTTGTGTATTACGTTAAATATTAACTGGTTTTCCTTTGCCAGCTCTATCAGTTCATTGGCTTCATCTTCATTCATGGTCATAGGCTTTTCAACCAGAACATCCTTTTTTAACGTCAGTGCCAGTTTTGCCAACGGGTAATGCTGTTGTGGCGGTGTTCCAATTACTACCGCATCAATATCATTGAACCATTCACAGTTTTTCACTAGTTCAATATCATCTTCTGAGCCGTTGATTAATAAACCGTTTTCTATATTGTTGTTTTTACATGTTGAATCTATTTTCTTTTGTGAATCGCTTATTGCTCCAACTATTTCAACATCTTTCAATTTTCTTAGTGCCGGGATGTGTCTTGTATTTGTTATGTTTCCGCAACCGACTACGCATACTTTCAATATTTTATTCATACTTTTCCAACTCCTTTTCCACTACTTTTGCCGTTTGTTTCCATGTAAAATTATTTATTATTCGTTCATGAATGTTATCTTTCAGTTTTGTTATCTCTTCGGGATTGTCCAACAGGTAATTTAATTTTTCAACCAGATCTTCAGTATTTTCTTCAACTATCAATCCATACTTTTCATCATTAATCACTTCACAGGTGCCACCCCTATCTGTTGCAACTATCGCTGTTTTCATGATTCCTGCTTCCAGTATTGACGTTGGAAGTCCTTCCGAATACATGGATGGATGTACAAAAATATCTGTTTGGACACATAATTTCATAACATCCTCGTATGGGATTTTTCCTTTGAATACTATGTTTTTATTAGTGTATTTTTCTTTTATCTGGTTAAGTAAATTTCCATCTCCTGCTATTATCAGTCTGATGTTTTTATGTGTTTTATTCACCTGCTCGAATGCGTCCAATAAATTTATTACACCTTTTTCTGGAATTATTCTTCCTATGTAACTGATTATGACTGTTTCGTCATCCTCTTTTTCTTTGTAGTATTTCTGATAGAGTTCATCATCTATTGAATTGTAGAAAACTCCTGAGGCTTCTATGTTAAAATATTTCAGCCATTCGTTAGATTTCTTTGATACTCCGTATACTTTGGGGTTATATTTTTTTATCGTGTTTGTTAGGTAATTTTCGTACATTGCACCGCATTTGTCAAGTATTTTGTTTCCTACTGACATGTGGTTACTTGAATGATCTATTAATAATAATCGTGTATCTTTGATTTTTGATACTTTTGCTCCGAGAATGCTTGTTTGGTAATACCTGGTATTGCATATTAAATAATCGATTTTTTCATCCAATATCTGATTTAACAGGTTCTTGTATTCCTTGTTTTTTCTTAGTATGGGGTACCTGTTCTTGAACATGCCATATACCGGCAGTCTGTATATTTTGATGCCGTCTATGGTTTCAATGTTTTTTGTATCACTATCGTTACTGGTTACAATTATTATGTTGTAGTTTTCTTTCAGTTGCTGTGCTAATTTGTTTGTATACCTTTCGACTCCCCCTAAATGAGGAATGTAAAATCCATTGAAAAATGCTATTGTCTTTTTATTGTTTTGCATTGATTTTCTCCTTGTTGTTGTAATGAGCCGTGCAGGTTCTGTGATTTTTTTTTCTTCGTTCTATGATTGTTTAATTATTCTATAAACTATTAAATAGTTTGTCGCTTAATTAATATAATTTTTTTCAATTGTTTGCTGATTGAGTTGTATTTTTCACTTGATGACTTTTGCTGAATTATGTTTTTTCATTTAAGTGTTGAATTTTGAATATTTTATTGTATGAGTATTTTTTTGGTATAAGAATGGGTAGGTTGATTTTTTTTCTATTGTTTTTTAGTGTTTTTTTGGAAGGTTTTATATAGTTAAATACCCATAATATACCTATAGGGGTATAGGTATATAAATCCTATTGGAACATTAAGAAGGGGAAAATGATGAAAGAAATAATACTCAATAACATGAGCATGC
>MVAA01000093.1:32259-48815 GCA_003266105.1 Methanosphaera sp. rholeuAM6 | reverse complement strand
GGAAGCGCCAACTATAACTCTTACACAACAACCGTTAAATTCAACGTCGTATAATAGGATGACAGTATCTGATGATTGTCAGCGGAGTTAATGGGGAGGATTTATCCTATTTTTATAGGTTATCCTCTTTTTAACATATTTTCATTCTTTTTTTTATCAACAATTTTTTTTCAACTCGTATTATATTAGTGATAATATCATATTGCTTATTGAAGCGTTTTGATTAATTTTCAACCGGTTTTATGTTTACCGGATAATTCTATTAATTTTACTGATTGTTTTACTTGGATTAATTATATCAATAACATTGTAAATAACTAATAGTATTAATCATAATGATTAATTATAACAATTAAAAATTAAATATGCAGGTGGAATGAGTGAAAAATAAAAACATTAAAAGGATGTTCTTATTTTTAACATTGCTTGTCTTGTTAATGGGCATTGCAAGTGCTACAGAAGACGTGTCGAATGATACGGGTAGTGATGCAGGCACATTGGCACATTCTGCGGACGTAACGGACAATTTTGTTACGTCTGTTGCGGAAACGGGCAGTGCTGAAACTAACACAAAGGAAGTTCAAAAACAGGATGATTTTGAACAAAAGATGATAAAAGCGGATGGTGCTGTAAATACATATACGACAACTGCGTCCAGTTATGATAATCTAGCACAAAAGGCAGAATCTGCTGAAAGTACAAATTATGGCAGTAATGCAATTGGCCTTGAATCAGGGGATTGTGATACAACCGGCATTAAGCTAAGGTCTACTTCTGATGATGCCATTAATTTGAAAGTTAAAGGCGATTCGGGTACTGAAATTCAGACCGTGTTGACAGTAAACCCGATAAACAATGTTTCTTCTGGAGAATACATTAGTTTAAGCGGTCAATTAACTGATATTGATGGAAATCCATTGTCTTATATGGATCTTCAGGTTTACGTTGAAGGCAACGCATACAGCGTGGCAACAGAATACTGGGGAGATTTTGAAACGAATATTCCGGTAACTGTCATTGGACCAAACAATTTGACAGTTGTCTTTAATGGATATGAGGGATATGCTCCTTCAAATGCCTCAGCAACATTCAACGTAACAAAAAAAATGGCCAGGATATACATAGATTATTATGATTCTCTGGTTTCAGTAAATCAGGAAATGTCCATCAGAGGCAGATTATATGGGATATCCCATGATGAATGGGATTTTGAGTATGACTATGAATTGCCGAACAAGAATATTCAAATATCATTCAATGGAAATTCATTTACAGTCGAAACTGATGATGAAGCTTACTTTAATAAGCAATATACTCCTGCAGTCGTTGGAACATACAACGTCACAGTAATCTTTGAGGATGATGAATATATGCCTGTTAATGTCACTAAAACAGTCACGGTTACAGATAAGCCAATCACAGGTATAGGTATTGACTGGATAAGCAGTGTCAAATATGGACACAACGTTACAATCACAGGTTACGTGTATAACGGACTGGGTAATCAGACCGTTGTCATTGACATTGAAGGCGACAAGTTCAATACGAAAACAGACGAGGATGGTTATTTCGGTCTCGTTTGCATGACTACAAGAACGGGATATAATCAAGTAACTGCTTCATTGATTTCGGATGACTATGCATGTTCAGATTTTCAGGAATCATTTTATGTTGATCCGTTGAGCAGTATACTTGAGTCAAATGTTATTTATTCGGAAGATGCACTGCTGGTTAACTACAGATTATACGATGAGAATGATGATGCAATTTCAAACGCCACAATAAATATTGGCGGTGATGTTGAAGAGTCTTCACTTGTAACTGATGAAAACGGTCAATGTACCTATGTGTATGCAAAATCAGACGAATATGTAACGGTCTATGCAAGCTTTGCTGGTGATTCAATTCATGATTCCACAGGAAATGAAATCTACATCGAAGAAAACAGAATATACACTGATATCGGTTGGAATGATGGTGAACTGGATTACAGTTATGAATTGGGAAAATACGTCAAGCCTATAAGCTTGACATTAACGGATAATAATGGTAACGTCCTTGTAAATCATAACGTATCATTAATAATTAACGGCACAATCATACGGGGTACAACAGACAATAGGGGAATGTTCAACCATAACTTTACAACGGATACCCTGGGAACCTACACTGTCGAAGCAGTATACTCCGGTGATGGAGTATATTATCAGTCCAGTCAGGATGGTGAAATAGACCTGTTTAAACAAAATATTGATCATATTGATCTATCATTATATCAGTCAGGAACTAACATTGAAGGAGAAATCTACTCAATTTATCTTGAGAATTGGGATGAATTTACGCCTGATTACTTAACAGTAACAGTCAACGGTGAACAGTTCAATGTAAATTACACTAATTGGATGTATCGCTTTATCTATCCTGTTGAAGAGGCAGGAAACTATGAGGTCACAGTATGTTGCATTGGAAATGAACTGGTAAATCCGTACAATACAACCCAGGATATTAATATGGAATCAATTTCTTCGGAAATTGGTCTTTATTATGATATAGATACGGTGGAGGTAGGATATACGATTTCGATAAGCGGATATCTGAATAATCATCAGCTTGATGGTCACACCATATTTATCAGGATTAACGATGAGGAATTCAACACTACCGTTATCTGGGATGATTTTTCATTAGAATATACTCCAAAAACCGTCGGAATCAACAATGTCACGATTTTCGTGAAAGGTGGACTTTATGACGTGGAAAATTATTCAACATCATTTGAAGTAATTAAAAAATCCGCAAACATAACCCTTTACGACATAAGAAACATTGTTCTGGGTGATTCAGTAAATATTGAAGGATATGTGGATAATGATAAGCTGAATGGTCAGACATTATTTGTCAGAATCAATGATGAAGTGCTAAACACTACCGTTGAATGGGGTTATTATTCATTAACGTATACTCCGCAGACACGTGGAACATACAACGTGACAGTATACGTTGTAGGTGAAGAATATGATGTGGAAAACGTTTCAAAAACATTTAATGTAACCAAGAATGTTGCAATATTATTCCCAGACGTCGTTTCGTTGATTGGAGCAGATTATGAAATGACAATTGGCGGTACGTTATATGAAATATTATATGATGAATGGGGTTATGACTATTATGAACCTCTATCCATGAAAAATGTTCAAATAACAGTCAATGGGGAGTCATTCAACGTTAAAACTGATGGGAATGGGGACTTTGGTATGTATTATACTCCGACCGTTGTTGGAACAAACAACGTAACGATGATATTTACTGATGATGAATATGAACCTGTCAATGTCACTAAAACATTTAATGTAACAGATATGATAGTCACCTCTGTGGACGTTGATTGGATATATAATGATGTTAAACTCGGAACTGATGTGACCATTAGGGGTTACGTGGAAAACGGAGTAAATAATCAAACAGTAGAAATAGATGTTAACGGTGAAAAATTCTATACCACAACCAGTTATGGTTATTACAATATGAACTATACAACTAAAACAACAGGACGCAACAACGTTACAGTATCATTAATATCTGATAAATACATTGCATTAAATCAAACGATGTCATTTGATGTTATACGATTGGATTCCATGATGGAAGCATCTGTTAAAGCCAATTCAGAAAATGATTCATTGCTAGTAACATACAGGTTATTTGATGAAAACGGTGAAGCTATTCCAAACGCCACAATAAACATTGGCGGTGGTGTGCCACAGTCTTCATTAGTAACTGATGAAAACGGTCAATGTACCTATGTGTATGCAAAATCAGACGAATATTTAAGTATATATGCAAGCTTTGACGGTGATGCAAATCATTATGGCTGGACTAAGGATATTCGTATTGAAGAGAATATGATAGAAAGTTACATTGGATTATCCTATGGTGATTTGGAATATGATAATGCAACGGGAAAATACTTTAAACCGATAACAGTATCGTTAACCGCACATGATGATGGTCTGGCAAATCAGAACGTATCATTAAAAATTAATGGCACTCTCATACGCGGAACAACAGACAATAACGGTGAATTCAAGTATAACTTCACAACAGATGTTCTGGAAACGTACGCCGTTGAAGCATCATATCCGGGGGATGGAGTATACCTTCCAATAAGTCGTGAAAGTGAAATGGAAATACAAAAACTGAATGCTGTTTTCAATTATGGCATTAACCTATATCAGTCAGGAAGCAACATTGAATGTTATATCCGTTTAATAGAACTTGATAATGGAGCAGATTTTGCAGAAAACATAACAATTACGGTTGATGGTGAGGAACATACTGTAAGTCCTGATGGTTGGATGTATAGATTCACGTATCCGGTAACGGAGGCTGGAAGTTATGACGTAACCATATCCTACGGTGGAAATGATCTGATCAATCCATTCAGCATAACGGAAAACATTGAAATCAACACAATCTCTGCAAATATTACACTACGTAATGTGACTTCTGCAGAGTTAGGTAAATTAGTATGCATTACAGGATATCCAAGTAACGATGAGCTTGAAGGTCAGACAATATTCATACGCATAAATGATGAAGAATTCAACACTACTGTTTGGTGGGATGGTTTTTCATTATTGTACACTCCAGAAACACTTGGAATAAACAACGTAACAGTTTATATGAAAAGTGGAGTATTTGATGTGGAAAACGTTTCAAACACTTTCAACGTGACAAAACCAATTCCAAAAGTAAGCATAAATTGCGATTCGCTAGTTAAAGTAGATAATAGAATGTATATATGGGGTACATTATACACATTAATACCACATTACAATGACTGGTATGATTACTGGAACGAAAGAGAATATTTAGTTAACAAAACTGTTCAGATAAAAATCAATGATGAGACATTTAATGTTGAAACCGATGAATATGGATATTATGATCTGGAGTATACTCCTGCAGTAGTTGGAACAAACAACATTACAGTAATATTTGATGATGAAGAATATGAACTGCTTATTGAAAACGAAACATTCACTGTTACGGAAAAAAATATCACTTGGATTGGTTTGGATGTTCGTTCAGATGATTTCAAATACGGTGCAAATGTTACTATTGGTGGTTATGTTGATAATGAATTAAGCGGTCAGAAGATTGTTATTGATATAAACGGTGAAAAGTTCAATATCACAACTGTCGACAATGGTGAATTTTCAATGGTATACTCCACTCGAACAGTTGGGGACTATTTGGTTGCAGCATCCTTAATTTCAGATGACTATGCATCTTCTGACGGTCAGTTATCCTTTGAAATTAAAAAACTGGACACGGTACTTGAATCATCCGTAAAAACCAATTCAGACAACAGTTCCCTGTTAATTACTTACAGGTTACTTGATGAAAGAGGAGCTCCAGTTTCAAATGCCACAATAAATATTGTCAGTGGTGACAACAATACTGCACTTGTCACAGATGAAAACGGTCAATGCACTTATGAGTACCCTAAATCAGATGCATCCCTAGTTGTTTATGCATATTATGATGGTGATACTAACCATATTTCATCGGAAAATCATGTTTATATTGAAGACAACAGGATAGAAACTTCTCTTGAAATATATTATGGCAAGTTGGACTACAATAATACAACAGGAAAATATATTAAACCGATAACCATATTCTTAAGGGATTCATATGATAATGTCCTTGTAAATCAAAACATAACACTCATAATTAATGGTGACATCATACAGGCTGTAACAGACAATAATGGTGAATTCCAGTATAACTTTACAACAGATGCCCTAGGATCTTATCCTCTTGAAGCATATTATTCCGGTAACAATGTATATCTCCAGTCAGGTTTTAACCGTTCAATGAAGGTAATTAAATATGATATTTATGAGTGGGATATTGATGTATATCATGAATGTTCCAAAATAATAATAGATGTTGATTCAATGTATATTGAAGATTGGGGTAGAGTTACGCCGGATTACTTAACATTCATAGTTAATGGTGAAGAAAACACGGTTTATTCTGATGAATACGGCGACTATTATTTAACGTATCCTGTGAATGAAACAGGAAAGTATAAGATAATCATAGTATTCGATGGAAATGAACTGGTAAATCCAGCCAATAAAACACGTATAATTGAAATAGTTGATCAATATATTGATGATTGGGACATTGATGTATATCAATACGGAAGAAATGTTAAATTATATGTAGATTATATTTATCTTAACGATTGGTCCTATTTTACACCGGAAAACATAACAGTTACAATCAATGGTGAAGAAAATATTGTTAATTATAATGGATATTATTATTTAACGTATCCTGTGAACGAAACAGGAAACTATACAGTAAACATAGCTTTCCTTGGAAATTACTATGTAGCTCCGGCAAACACGACATGTACAGTAGAAATAAATAAAATACGTGCAAACATAACTCTTAACAGTATTGCTTCAGTAAACTTAACTGATGAAATAGAAATAAGAGGATTTATAAGTGATGATTACTTGAATGGTGAAACAATATTCATTAGAATAAACAATGAAGTATATAACACGACCATTGTTTACGATGATGAATTTTCATTAAGATACAGAACCAAAACAGTAGGAATAAACAACGTAACTGTTTACATGCAAGGTGAACTGTATGATGTGGCAAACGTTTCAACAACATTTGAAGTACTCTTAACTCAGAACAGTACTGTATTAACAGTAGATCCTATTGTTGAAACACAAATAAACAGTAAAATAATGATTACCGGAAAATTGACAGATTCAAATTCAACAGCTATTTCAGATGCAACAATCATTATGACAGTGGATGGCAATCAGTTTACTAACAAAACCGATGTAAACGGAAAATACTCATTCACGTATGTTCCGGCCACAGCAGGAGAGCTTAACATATATCTGGCATATGAAGGAAATGATAGTTACGCATCATCACATACCGATACTTCAGTAACTGTTAACAAAAAACACAGTAACATAACAATTGATGAAACAGGAGCTCATGCTTATGGAGAAACAGTAACAATAACAGGTAAATTAACGGATAATGGTAATGCAATAAGTAATGCAACAGTTTCAATGAAAGTCAACGGTAACATAGTTACCGGTGTCACAAACATTGCAGGAGAATATTCAATCAGTTACGTTGCATCAAAAGTTGGATCCAACGACATTCTCATATCATTTATGGGAGATGACACGTACGAAGCCTGTAAAACCGACACCACAATAACAATCAATAAACAGAATACCCGGTTAACGATAAATCCAATAACACAAACATACTATGATGACACAGTATTAATCACAGGAACATTAACCGATGCAACAGGAAAAACCTTAGCCGACATATCATTAACAATCAGATTAAACAATGAAGACATACCGGTTACAACAAATTCAAACGGAATATTCACATTAAACACAACGGCAACAAAAATCGGAACAAACACAGTTACAGTAACATTCAACGGAAACGCTAACTACACACAGACAAACGCATCAACAACATTTACAGTAGTAAGTAAGGATACAGTAATCACTATTGATGAAATTGGTCAAAAAGTATATTCAGAGGCCTTCACAATAACGGGTAAAGTTACAGATGTGGATGGCATAACCGTTGGAAATGTTAACGTCACAGTTAAAGTAAATGGAGCATCAGTCACTAACGTTACAGATAGTGCCGGTCGCTTCACTGTAAATGCAGTGGCCAATAACGTCGGCGTTAATAACGTAACAGTTTCATTTGATGGTACCGTGAAATATTCGCCATCAGGCAATTCCACAACATTTAACGTGCTACCGCTAAGTACTGTGTTGTCCGTAGATAACATTGAAAATGTAAATTATTCAGACAACGTAAGAATTTCAGGTAGACTTGTCACCAATACAAGTGCCCCTGTTGCCGGTGCAAGTGTTGACGTCATCGTAAACGGCGTAAAAACCACTGCAGTAACAGGTGTTGACGGAACATTTGCCCTAACCATAGTTGCAGGTACGGTTGGTGTTAACAACGTAACAGTTTCCTTTGCAGATAGTGGAATATATGCCGGTTCAAATGATACAACCACATTCACTGTCATGTCCAAGGATTCAGTGTTAACAGTAGATGCTATAGGCACAGTCGTCTATTCCGATGCATTTGCCGTAACAGGTAAAGTTGCAGGTGCAGACGGTACAGTAATTGGAAATGTTATGATAACAGTTAAAGTCAATGGAGTAGCTGTCACTAACATTACAGATAGTGCCGGTCGCTTCACTGTTAACGCAGTAGCCAATGCTGCAGGTACAAACAACGTAACAGTTACCTTCGATGGAAACGGTTATTATTCCGCATCAGCCAATTCCACAACATTCACAGTTCTACCTACGAGTACTGTGTTATCCGTAGATGACATTGCCAGTGTGGGTTATTCAGATAACGTGACTGTTTCAGGTATACTTGTCACCAATACAAGTGCCGCTGTTGCAGGTGCACGCGTTGACGTCGTTGTAAACGGTGTTAAAACCACTGCAGTAACAGGCGGTGATGGCGTATTTACAGTTACTAAAGTTACCGACACAATGGGCACAAACAATGTAAGTGTTACATTCACAGGAAATGGCAGTTATACGGGCTCAACTAGCAGCACCACATTTACAGTTGTACCAATGGACACACGGATAACATTTAATCCTATCGGTAAAGTAGAAACCAATACCAACGTAACCATTAAGATAACATTAACGAAAGCTAACGGACAAGCACTATCCAACAGTAATGTGGAATTAACAGTTAATTCTGTAACAAGCAAAGTAGTAACAGATAAGAACGGTGTTTATACATTAGTCTACAATGCTACCAAATCAGGTTTAACTACCGTAAATGCAATTTACAATGGAAACGATAAGTATAATTCCTGCAGTACAACCACAACATTCAATGTGACAGGTAAGGAAAACGTTATTGTAACTGTTGATCCTATTGGTGATGTTGAAACCAACAGCAACATTACGATTTCCGGTACTTTCAAACGTGCCTGTGGCAATGTTCTTGCTAACAGTAATGTAAGACTTAACATTAATGGGGTTACCTATTATGCAAAAACTAACGGTAATGGTGTTTACACTTTCACTTATAATGTTATCAAGTCCGGTGTGAATACGCTTGTTGCAGGTTATGGTGGAAGCGGTAACTATAATCCATACAACACAACAGTTACTTTCAAAGCTACCGGTAAGGAGAACGTTATCGTAACTGTTGATCCTATTGCTGATGTTGAAACCAACAGTAACATAACAATTACCGGAACATTTAAACGTGCCTGTGGTAATGTTCTAGGAAACAGTAATGTGAGGTTGAAGATTAATGGTGTGACGTATTATGCTAAGACCAACAGTAAGGGTGTTTACACTTTCACTTATAATGTTACCAAGTCCGGTGTGAATACGCTTGTTGCAGGTTATGGTGGAAGCGGTAACTATAATCCATACAACACAACAGTTACTTTCAAAGCTACTGGTAAGGAGAACGTTATTGTAACTGTTGATCCTATTGGTGATGTTGAAACCAACAGTATCATCACGATTTCCGGTACTTTCAAACGTGCCTGTGGTAATGTTCTTGCTAACAGTAATGTGAGGTTGAAGATTAATGGTGTGACGTATTATGCTAAGACCAACAGTAAGGGTGTTTACAGTTATACTTATAATGTTACCAAGACTGGTGTGAATACTCTTGTTGCAGGTTATGGTGGAAGCGGAAACTATAATCCATACAACACAACAGTAAAATTCAATGCAATAGGTAAGGAGAACGTTATTGTAACTGTTGATCCTATCAGTACTGTTGAAACAAACACCAACATAACAATAACCGGAACATTCAAACGTGCAAGCGGTAATGTTCTTGCTAACAGTAATGTGAGGTTGAACATTAATGGTGTGACGTATTATGCCAAGACGAACAGTAAGGGTGTTTACACTTTCACTTATAATGTTACCAAGTCCGGTGTGAATACTCTTGTTGCTGGTTATGGTGGAAACGGTAATTATAATCCATACAGTACAACAGTAAAATTCAATGCTACAGGTAAGGAGAACGTTATTGTAACTGTTGACCCTATTGGTGAAGTGAAAAAGAATAGCAACGTAACCATTTCAGGTACGTTTAAACGTGCATGCGGCAATGTTCTTGCAAACAGTAAAGTAAAACTGACTGTAAACGGCGTAACAACCTATGTGAAAACGGACAGCAAGGGTGTTTACACTTACACGTACAATGCCACAAAGTCCGGTGTGAACACTGTCGTTGCAGGTTACGGTGGTAGCGGAAACTATAATGCTTACACAACAACCACAAAATTCATTGTAGTATAAAAATAGTTGGAATTATTATATAAATTGTAAGTGAGTTTTTGAAAAAGGATTTCGGATAATAATCAAAATCCTTTATTTTCACTTACAATCACTTTTTTTTAATTTTTTAATCAATATATTATATGACGAATATTAAGATCATATTAACTTTTACGGATTATATCTTATTTTTCAGGATTCAACAAATCATTATTCACTCATTTCTTCTATTATATAATGTACAGGATTTGAAGGCTCTTCAATGTTCCATACAATGTTTGGATTTGCATTTACGAGCAAACAAATTGAACTGTCCTCGGTATCAACAAAGTACACATATATGTCTCCATTGTTGTATGTTTTTGTAGTGAATTCCACAACCATTTTATTTCCAATTGGCAGCGTATGAAACTCATCTACCGTGAAATAATAGTTTGCATATTCAAATTTTTCATCAACGGTCAATAAAGCAGTTTCAGAAATCATTATCACACATCTTGGGGAAGCATCAACCATAATGCTGGAATCGGAATATGATGCATCATATTCGTCAGGAATATCAATCAGATAGCCTTGTCCCAATGTCATCTCCTTTGCAGAAGAGACGCTAACTAATGAAAGAAGCATTAAAAGTATCCCAAGATACAATAAGTATTTTTTCATAAAATCACCTTTGGATAAGAATAATAATTTTTGGATTTTCACAAAATTTCCATAAATTACCTCATTTAATTAATAACAAAGAATAGACAACAGTAATTATCGGGTCATCATCCATTCCATAATATTATGGTAGAATATATTATGATATATATTTAATGTTTTTAATTGGGTTTGAAGTTTATATAATAATATATTTTTCCAAAAAACATTTAACATAAGAATACAAGAATAAATATACATAAGAACAGAATTATATTGATGGTGATGATACGGTGAATAAGACAGTTTCTTCCATTCTCATAATAGTATTGATATTGTTTACGGGAGTTTTTGCAGGATATCTGATTGACAATAACGGTAACATCAACGAAAACGATCTGAATATTTTAGGCATAGAACCTGAAGAAAAGACCGATTTTACGGTTTCCTCGGAAGGACCCGTGAATCTGGGTGAGTTGATTGAAGACATTAAAAACAACACATATTTTGCAGGTTACAATAAGGATACTTTACATTGGATGGAATCATTACTCTACAGGGATGTTTTCATAACAAGCGACGGTTATCTGATAATGAATTACTTGGATGCCAGCAAAATAAACAGTGAATACGTTACTGATGCATACATTGAGGAGTACGTTAAATGTGTTGTTGTTGAAAATCATTCCTTGGGTGGTAATCATTCAAAGAACGTTTATCTGGTTAAAAACGTGGAAAATCTGGGAAATCAAACCTTTAATTTACAGGACAAGGCTTAATTGAAGGGGGGGCATATGTTAAAATGAAGTACAAGACATTTATATTAAGGTTGGAAGACCGTTCCGGCCATTTACTGGAAGTATCAAGAATAATATCCTCACACAATGCAAACATTACACGACTCAGCTATAACAAGGTAGTAGACCAGCACACAGTATTTGTTGAGGTATACGCTGATGAAAAGGATATTCGCGAACTTTCGGATGAATTGCAGGAAAAAAATTATCTTCTTAAACATGAAAGTGAAGAGATTGATGTTCTGATAACCCTGCAGATTATTGACATACCGGGAACAGTTACAAACATACTGGAAGTCTTTGAAAAATACAACGTAAACATATCCTACGTAAACACTCAGGAAAACAACACCTCATATCAATACTGTAAGATAGGATTATACGTGGCTAATTCGGAACTTATACAGAAAGTGCTTGATGAAATCAGCACGTTTTGTGAAATAACATCAATAAACTATGACACGCAGGATAAGATAATTGACAACACAGTATTTTATCATAACTTTGCACAGGAAATGACCAAAAAGTTATCGTTAACACAGAAGGAAACAAACATTTTCCTAAATAATTCCAACAAGATTCTGCAAATTCTTGAGGACAAGAATGAAAACTACTTTAAAACCTTCAATTATATCCGTAAATTTGCCAGCTTCACAGTGGATTACAAAAACGAAAACTTCAATCCACGCATAAGTCATAAGACAATTGGTGATAACACAAGGATTTATCTGATTGAACCGCCATGTGGTGGAAACACGTACATACTCGAGTCGGAATCCGAATTGTTGTTCGTTGATTCAGGTTTTGCCTGTTACAGTGATGAAATGAAAAAAATCTTCCATGAACTTTTCCCGGACTTTGATAACATGAAAAAACAGATTGTCCTAACCCATGCCGATATGGATCATGCAGGCATCAGTGACATCTTTGATGACATATATGTAAGTGAAAACACTTTCATAAATTTCAAAAGGGAACATGAGGGAAAAAAGAATTTCAGGGAAGAAAACCCGTTACATGAACCATACATAAGACTGGATGAAATAATATCGAAGTATAAACCGCCCGAACTAATGAAATTAAGAATTATTGGGAACAAAACAAATGACAGGGAATTTGAAAAGATTGGAAACTTCAAATTCGGGGAACTGTCATTTGAAATATATGAATCCAATGGCGGACACCTGAAGGGTGAAATAGTGCTGGTTGAAAAGGAAAGGAAAATAATATTCACGGGGGACATCTTTGTAAATGTCAACGGATTTACTCATGAACAATACGATTTCAATCTTTTGGCACCATACCTGATGGGTTCTGTCAATTCCGATTCAAGCAAGGCTTCAGCCTGTAGAAAAATCATACTAAGCAAATGTAAGGATTACCTGCTGTGTCCTGGACATGGCGGATGGATTAGCAATGCTGGGAGTTAGTGTTCAGCTTCCAAAATTTCTTTTTTTGAACCAATTGTATTCTAAGCTATTTCTTCTTTAAAAATTGCAAATCAGAATCATCATATTTGCAGGATCCCCTTAACTTTTTCTTATTGTTCCAACATTCAACGGCATCCTTAAATGATTTATCGGGATTGCTATTAAAAAAGTCTCTGATGTACTGGTTGTACTGGAACTGTTTGCCTATACCTGTTTTGCTCCTGTCGGAAACAATATCTCTGTAAGCGTCTATGGCATCAGCAAAGGTTTTGTCCGGATTGCCTTTTAACCACTTCTGGAAGGCGACCTTAAACTTGAATGATGAACCGATCTCTTCTTCAAAAAAAGCTCTCACTTGCTGGGAACATGTAAAGTTTTCTCCAATAATGGTGGTTGGGCAAATGTTTTCATGCCTGTTGCGAAGCATCCTTTTTGTATTGTCCAACTTTTCTCCGCTATCCAGATAATATCTGATTCTTTCTTCCAAATCAGCTTTGTTTCCACTAACCTTCAATCCCTCATTTCTACAGAAGTCAACCAGTTCTTCCTTTAAAAAATAGCGTTCATCAAATTCTTCACGGGTCATGTCTCTATTTATTCTGGATTTCATAATTATCATTTCCAAAAGGTTTATTCAATATGCTATAATGTTAAACATGTTTTTAGGGGATACGATTATTTGTACCTGTACACTGACAGTTTTGCCGGAACTCTGTCGTTAATTGTTTCTTCACCGAATGTCACTGTTTTGATTAATTCAATTCTTGGTTCCGTCGGCAGATACGTTTTATATTCTATTGTTGAATAATAGAAAAAAATCAGTATTTCTCTAGGATTATTTTCTTTTGATTCGCCTATTCTTTTTAAAACATGTCTGAAAATCTTTGTTGAGAATGGATTGTATAAGTAGAAACAATTTGCTTCACCAGGAACATATTCTTCAGCTTTGGAATGAATGAACGTAATGTCATCCGTTTTTCCATATTTTTCCAGGTTCTTTTTTGCCATTTCAAGCAGTCTTTCACTGTGGTCTATGCCCATTACTTTACACCCTACTTGACTGTTTAAGAAGAAGCTTACTCTTCCCTTTCCACAGCCATAATCCACTACAGTATCTTCCTTTTTTATCAAATCCAATTTAACTAACTCTTCTAAGACCACGTATGGCGTCGGATCATAACCATAATTCTGATAATCCTCTTCCATGTAATCAAAGACATTTGTACTGATATTCAACTTTGAATCCCATTTCAAATCATTGGCATCATTCATACATATCCGCTCTGTTGACTGTAAATCTATAATACTTATAGGTATATTTGCAGTTTTTAATTGAAATAGGTATTTGAAAGTATGTGTTACTGTTTTTGTATGTTTTATATGTATAGTAAAGTTTTGATGATTTGGGACTTGTCCTTAATAATATAATTAAAATATTGAATTATATGGTGGATTTTTATAAGATTTCCTATTAAAAAGCAAATAAAATAGAAATAACTATAAATAATTCTTATAACATAATAAATACAAGTAAATATAGGAGATATGAAATATGGACATAAGTGAAATAATAAAAGATGCATTGGTATATCCAACAGAGAATATTAAAGCATTAATCATTTATTTATTACTTGGACTGATTGTGGGAATAGTATCCGTGTTCACTGGACTTGGTGGAATAGTAGCAATGAGTTCACAGGAATTAAGGGCAGGATTAGTTGTAGGTATTATTGGAATAATTGTTATTATTGCATTATACTTGCTAATATTAGGTTTTTCCCTGGACATTATTAAGTATGGTATCAAAAGAAGTAGTGATGCTCCGGAAATAGATTTTGTAAGACAGGTAAGTGACGGTCTCAAATACATTATTGTAAGTGTAGTTTACATGATAATTCCAATAATTATCGCAGCAATATTATCAATGGTAATTGACCAAGGGATTGCAATATTAATCGGAATTATACTTATGATAATTGTTGCATTCATTTTAACAATGGCCATTTGTAGATTGGCTCAAACAGACAGTTTAGGCTATGCATTAGATTTCAAAGGAGCAATAGATGATTTAACTCAAATTGGTGTGGGAAAAGTAGTTGGAACAATTATAGGTTCAGGAATAGTTGGTATAGTAATAGTTATGCTAATATCCTTTGTTCTTGCATTAATCCTTTCAATATTCAATTCTTCAACTTTAACATCAACAGTGGTTCCAATAGTCTCATCAATCCTGGATGCATGGTTAGTGTTCTATGTTAACAGAGCGACAGGATTATTATATTCTACAAAACAGTTACAGTAGGATATATTTTTGAATTTTATCACCCCCACTTTTTTTATATTTCTAAAATCATATTTTTCAAGTTTTATTTCTTGTAATTGTCATTGTTTTTGCTTGTTTTTTTTGGGTTACTTTCATGTTTCCATCATGTATGTTGTGTGTGTTTATGGGTGGTTTGATGGGTATATGGTTACTTTTTTTTCATATTTTCTTGTGATATAACGAAGAATAAACTATTAGAAATATTCCTATTTTAACGTGTTTAAATCAAGTATAATGAAGAATAAAAAAATATTTTATTAAAATTCAAAAAAATATAAAGTTAGACATTAAAATAAGGTGTAATTATTAACCAAACGTTTGTTAGGGAAAAAATAGATATGATTTAATTAGACAATTATTATTAGAACAAATCTTTTTCGATTCGGTTATGAATGTCGGTTATCTTAATTGGTGGGAGAGACTGAAAATTATAGTAACTGGACAGTCGAAAAAATAAGGATGTAAAAAGCATCTTTAGGCGGGAAATCCACCCGACCAAAAGAAAAGGGGGAGTTCCTATGGATATAGAAACCATAGATATAATTATATGTATAATATACATATTTAAATTTATATTAATATTATTGTCACACCGATATTAATATAATGTTTCTCTCACCTTTAAGAATATATTCTAGTTACAAGTATTTAAAGTTATTCAAAAAAAAAACTATTTTTCATATTGTTATATACAACAAAATCATATGTCTTTCAATGAAAATATTGATTGTTTTGGTTATGGGGTCATGTTTTTTTGGAGTTTCGTTATATTTGACTATTATGAAGAATAAATATGCAAAGTTATTCCCTGAATATGACGGTCGAAAAAAACGGGAATGATAAAAATAGCATACTTAATGTGGAAAAAGCATCCGACAAAAAGAATGGGGCTAGTTTTCATGAAATTGAACCATAAATAATGGGAGGTATAATTTGCATTTTAAAAATTGCTATTGTTTCATTGATTGCTACAGCGGTTACC
>MVAA01000093.1:30880-32226 GCA_003266105.1 Methanosphaera sp. rholeuAM6 | reverse complement strand
GTGTCTTTTTGTGATTTTTTAATGTAGTTGGAGAAGTCCATGTTGTATAGTGATGCTGCAAGCAGTACAACCAGACATGATCCTATATTATGTACAAGTGCTCCGGTGATTGGGTTTAGTAATCCCAGCACTGAGCATGTGATTGCAACTGCATTTATCATCATTGAGAGTGTTATGCTTAGGTGTATTATGAATAGTGTTGAGTTTGATAGTTTTTTGAGGTATGGCAGTTTTTCTATATCGTCTCCAAGCAGTGCTATGTCTGCAGCTTCTATTGCTATGTCACTTCCCATTCCTCCCATTGCTACACTTACATCCGCCGTTTTAAGTGCCGGGGCATCGTTTACTCCATCTCCAACCATACACACGGTTTTTCCATTGTTTTTTAGTTCTTCAACTATTTCCACCTTGTTTTCGGGGAGTAGTTCCGAGTGTATGTTTTTAATACCTATTTTTCTTGCAAAGTAGTTTGCTGCTTTATGATTATCTCCAGTTAACAGTTCAACTGTGGTATTAAGGTCTTCCTGTAATGAGCTTACTACAGATCTTGAATTTTCCCTTAGAACGTCTGATAATCCTATTGTTCCAATGATTTTATCGTTTAATGCTACGATTATTGAAACCTTTCCTTCTTGTCTTAGTTTGTCAAGTCTTTCGTTTTCGTATCCTGTTGGTTGCATGTTGTTTTCTTTCATGAAATTAACTGTTCCGGAGTAAATGGTATTCTGTTTGTATGTTGCTTTTACTCCTTTTCCAGGTATCATGACGAATTCGTCAGGATCATTTACATTGTATCCTTCATCTTTTGCATATTCCACTATTGCTTTTCCTATCGGGTGTTCTGATTTTACTTCGGATATTGTTACATATTGAAGAAGTTCATTCTGTGATATGTTTTTGTCAAATGAGATTATGTCTGATACTTTTAGGTTTCCGTAGGTTAGTGTTCCGGTTTTGTCGAAGGTTATGCAGTCCACTTTTCCCATGATTTCAAGTGCCTGTCCTGATTTTATCAGTACTCCCTGTTTGGTTGCCTGTCCTATTGCCGCCATTATTGCTGTTGGGGTTGCAAGTATCAGTGCACATGGACAGAATACTACAAGTATGGTTACTGCTCTTTCTATGTTCCACGTGAATATGTATGCTCCCACTGCTATTGCAAGTGCTATTGGCACAAGCCAGGTTGCCCATTTGTCTGCTATTCTCTGTGTTGGTGCTTGTTTTTTGTCTGCTTCTTCAACCATTCTGATAAGTTTTTCCAGTGATGAGTCTTTTCCCACTTTGGTTGCTTTCATGTCTATTGCACCGTATAGGTTAAGTGTTCCTGCAAATACTTCGTCATCTAC
>MVAA01000093.1:4249-30875 GCA_003266105.1 Methanosphaera sp. rholeuAM6 | reverse complement strand
GGTATTATTTCTCCAGGCAGTACTCTTATGTTGTCGTTGATTTGTATTTCTTCTGTTTTTACGAGTTTTTCTATTGTTTTTCCGTTTTCCTGTATAATTATTCTTCCCTGTTGAGGTTTTAAATTTATCAGATCTTTTAGTCCCTGTTTTGATCTGTTTACTATGTAGTCTTCCAGCAGTGCACCGAGTGCCATTATGAAACATACTTCTCCTGCTGCAAATATTTCACCTATGAATATTGATGCTATCATTGCCATTACTATTAGTAGTGCTGATGAGACCCAGTGTTCGTATATTAGTCTTGTTAGTGACAGGTAGACTAATGGTATTCCACATATTATTACTGTCATCCAGGCAGGATCCATGTATGAGGGTATTGTCAGTCCTGTTAAGACAAAAAATAGGCTTACTGCTAAGAATACTCCACCGATTATTGTCATTTCCAGTCCTTCGAGGATGTTTATCATTTTTTCTATGTTCATTAGTATTACCTCTTTTTAAATGAATTTGCTTACAAGTAATACTTTAGTAATACGAGTATTTAAATGAATTTACTAAAAAGTAATACTTTTGTATTACCAGTAACACTAATTTTTAATAAATTAATAAAAATGAGTAAAAAACACAACAGAAAAATAGGAAAAATACACAGAAACAATCAATAAATCAAAAGTTTAAACGATAAAAACAGGTATTAAGATGTATAATATATAAAAAGAGTTTAAAAAATATAAAATTAGTTTGTTTTAGAATTTGCAATTTTAGAAACATGTTTGTTTGTAGTTAGAATGTTATTTGGTGTTATGTACGTAAAATTACATTTTCCATCATTCTTTAGAAAAGTTACCTTTTTATTCATATAATTCATCAGGACACACCCCTCAATTAATTTTACTTGAAAATATTCAACTATTCTTGCTTTATATTTAAAATCAATAATGACTTATACCCTTTGGATGATTCTATCTATATCATGGTCCATATATAAATTTTTAATTTAAAAATCAAAAAAATCTTAAAAAACAAGAAAAAACAAACAACCTAACTTAAATTGACATCCATCTATCCAATATCAGGACAAAATGAAAATAATTTTTAGAAAAGAAGTAGCTATGTGAAAAATGTTATCATGATACATATAAAATAATATGTGCCCGTTCTTATGATATTGTGTAGTTGTATGTGTATTAATCTATTGCTGCTATGATATAATGTTGAAAAAATCATATTTAAATGCTAAGAAAACGTCATCGAAATAAAAAACTTAAACTCTAAAAATACTGAATGTTATCTAGTTATAACTTGATATTAATATACATTAATGCTATAATTATTAAAAAAATATTTAGTTTTGATAATATTAAAAAAACACTTTTTTAAACTATTCATTCAATCTTTAAAGTTATTTTTTTTTATGATAAAAGTTATTCTCATTTAATTTATGCATCATTTTTAAACAATGTTTAAATTAAAATATTGATGAAAAGTTTAAGAAATTATTTTAAAATATGCCGTTTTAAATCTTTATAATTATTAATTTATTAATTATCATTGGTTTTTACATAAAATTTTATTATGTAAAATTTATATCAAAAAATGACATATGTATTTAAATATAATGAATTCATAACAATAACTAAAAAAATACTCATAAAAAATCAATAATTATAGAAATATTTATAAAGGGGGGGGGGGAAATAATTAATTAGCTTGATAACATAATCGGGTGATGATTATAAAAATGGGTAGTAACAGTCATTGTGCACTAGCTATTACTACCACTGGCATTAGAAAAACAATAATGTTATTCTAACATTTATAGTTATTCTACCTCATTGTTTATTAAGTTATGGGATATTATTGAATATCAAAGGAATAATTAATAAATAATATTTAATACTTTAAAGGTGGATTAATATCTTACGAATCCTTAATAACAAATTGTTAAACAATTATTTTTCCCTAACAGGATTAATTATTCTTTTCAATAATTATCTCAGGTAATAAGATAAAAAAAACCGTGTAGGTTATCTTATTATCCTCATTTTGTACAAGGGGGCAATATCATGGACTTAAAATACAAACTGATGATTTTTAGTTTAGTTTTAGTACTATGTATGTCCGTAACAGTTGCGGCAGAAGTGACTGAAGATACGACAAATGACATTTCAATAGAAAATAACAATTATGAAATAGCTACAAGCTATGATAATATAAATGATGATAAGAATATCGAAGAAAACACCCGATCAGTAAATCCGATTACTACTGACGTGGTTATAGATAGTTCCTATGATAATCAAGTATTTGATGTATCAAGCAACGTAAGAATAACAAGTGGTGTTGCACAATCCAACAACATAGCATTCAACTTAAACGGAGATAACATCACTATTGACGGATTAAACATCGTAAACGATGAAACTCAACCGATTGCAATAAACGCATTGTCAAATTCAAATCACATAACAATAATTAACACAAATATTACGGTTGTAAATACAGAAGAAACTGAAACAATGGGTATTATATTAAACAACACCCAAAATTCTTTAGTTGAAAATTGTAACGTTAATATTAGTGCAGTACCACAAGACTTATATACTCCACCTGACTGGGCTTATGCATTAAAAACATCAGGAATATTAACTGATGGTGGAAATAACATTACTATAAATGCAAATACTGTTAATATCTGTAATTCAACAAATAATGGAACAAGTTCAGGAACTGGAGAAGCAATAACAGTACGAAATAACGCAAACAATGTAAATGTAATTAACAACATAGTTACTGGAGAAGGTTTCCCATATGTTTATGGTATAAATACGTATGGGGTTAGCAATTTAGTAATTATTGAAAATAATACAGTTAACTTAACCAGTGGAAATTATATATGTGGAATACAACTAACATCAACAAGTAACTCAATATTAAGACGAAACACCATTACAGGAACCTGTTTTGCAGAAAGTGGACAATGTACTGGTTATGAAGCATTTGCATATGGTATAGTACTATCCTCAAGTTACAAACCAACTGCAAGTGAATCAACAAACAACTTAATAGAATTCAATGACATTGATCTTTCAGCTAATGTAACATATGGAATTGAATTAAACATAGCCGACAGTACACAAGTATTTAACAATACAGTTGATGTTGATGGTGAAGTTGTAATGGCTCTTGGTATGTACAATTCAAGTTATTGTCAAATAAAAGACAATAATTTCACAGTAACAGGAGCAACAAGAGAATTACATCCATGGACCTATGAAGCAATACCACCAGAAACAACAGGTATAAAAATTGTCAGTGACGGTAATAAAACTTCAGATTATAACATTATCACTGGTAATAGGGTTATAGTAAATGATTCTAACAATACGAACATTTATGATATTATTTTATTAAATACTAATAATACAATTGTAACCTATAATTATCTTAAATATGTTATTGGCTCTGGATTTAGAATTTTGGATAATGGATATAATTCCGTTTTAAGTCCTAACTATTGGTTATTATGATGAAAAATACTAAAATTGTTTTTAGTATTTTAATTATCTTTTTTATTCTAATAAGTATAAGTTCAATTTCAGCAACTTCTGATAATAATACACAAGATACCTTTTCAGATAGTTCTGCAATTGTTAAAAATGATTTAAATACTAAAAATGTAAAACAAGAAAGTACAAGTACACATATACTTAACACATCCTCATTTGATGAGTACGTGACTGACGGTAAATTTAATGACAAGGTATCTGAGGGGGATACTATTGATATTCAAGGTAAATTAGATAATCCTAGATTCGCTTTAAATATCACTAAACCTTTAAATATAATTTCTTCTACAGAGAATGCTTACATTGATTTGGATACACACTCTTTAGGTACTTCTGGTGATTATACTAATGGTATGTTCCAAATTTCAGAAGGAAGTGCAGGTACAAACATTACTGGAATAGTATTCCATAATACAAGAGTGTGGGTTGATAATACTTTTGATGTTCATGTTGACAATATAACGGTTCTTTGTGAACAAAATACTGGGTCTGGTGTAGGATCTTTCAGTATTAGGGGTAATTCCCATGATATTACAGTCACTAACAGTTATTTTAAAACTATCCATAATGGTGGTCATAGTAATGTTGTTGTAGCCGGAGCAAGTAATTGTTTACTTGAAAACAATACTGTGATAACCGATGGAACTGAAGGTAATGTGGGTAATGTTTTCTATCTAACTACATATGGTGGTTCAACGAACACCAATATTACTATTAGAAATAATACCATTCGTTCTATATTTCCAGATGGTAAGGGTTTAGCTATATGTATGGGATTAGTATTGGAAGGATCGGACCACATTATTGAAAATAATTATATCAACGCAATTCGTGCTGTAGGACCTCAATGGGCTGATGCAAGTTATGGAGTAGTAACGGATTTAGACAATATTACTTTCAGAAACAATTATGTCATCGGAGGAGCCAAATTAAATTTCAATGGACTTTTTTACAACAACACAATTGATAGTGCAACATTCAGTTACAATAAAGCTTATAATAACTCCATCGAAAATGTTACTATAAATGACAACGTTATATTTGAGAACAACACAGCAAAAAAAGTCATTGTAGATGGTGAAAATAATACCTTAAATAACAACGAAATTTCTTCTGATGAAGATTATGCAGTAACAATAACTGGAGATAATAATACTTTATTGAATAATCAATTAAGTTGTGCTAATGGTGTTGGAAATGATGCAATAAGTAATTCAACGGAAGTAATTTCATATAATAATAGTGGAAGTATTCCTAATAAAACATATTATTTAAATGAAAATAATATGGGGGATTATTTTATGGATATCTCTGCTATGACTGGAATGCCTTCTTATGCTTTTAATAGTGGTGTTTTTAATAGTGGGGATAGGTTGGTAATCAATTTAATTAATAAGGATTATCCTATGGTTTTGTATGAAATGAGTCCTAATACTGTTGATGGTATTATCATTGAGAATACCACGGATTATAATTTAGTTCCTATGATTTTAAGTTCAATAACATTAGTTAATTCACATTTAACTAATCCTGTTCAAGGAAATGTACTTATTACATTGATTAATTCAACAATTACCACAGCCCAGAATATTCAAAAAGATGAAAACTCATACGTATTGTATGATTATCCTATAGAAGATACATATGTATTAACTTCACTCAAACAAGTACTATTAGATAATAATGGTCATGTTTTGAGCTCTGTAAAGGATGGTTCTGAAGTTATGTTTTATGAATTTAATAGTAATTACAGTAATTTCTTAACAATGATGGGCTCATCATCAGCTTATATAAATAATATTTTCATAGATAGAAAAATTAATTTAATAGCTATTGGAGGATATAGTAATATTGAATCTAATATCCTATTTGATCATGGTTCAGAAGATACAAATATTACTGGAGCATTATTCACAGGTGATATTACCTTTGAAACTGGTTATATTAACTTCATAAATTGTACTTTCAACAAGGATTTAACAGTTAATCAGAGCCATATTTCCTTTGATGGTTGTACTTTTAATGCTAAAGTTACTTTGAATTCTACTATTAATACATTATTTAACAATTGTTTATTTAATTCAAGTGATGTAATAAATGTATTTAATACTCGAAATTTAGTCTTTGAAAACAATACAGTGACTACATCAGCTGTTAATACTATTGTCTTTGATGATGAATCTAATAACAATATTGTAAAAAACAATTATTTGGTTGCTAATTCACTTGTTGGTGATGATAGTGTAGTAATTGGAGATAATATTGTTGAAGATAATTCTCCAGGTTATGATACGCAAATAATAATTGATTGTGATAGCCAAGTATTATTTGATGAATTCTTAGAAGTTACGATCACTGTTAATGATTTGAATAATAGTAATCCTGTTAGTAAAGGTTATGTTGAAGTTTATTATGACGGTTATTTAATAGATATTAAAGATTTAGTAAATGGTGTAACCTATGTTGAAATTCCTGTAGCTGAATATGATGATGGGTCTGATAGTTATTCTATTAAGGTATGGTATTATGATGGAATCAGATATGCAAATAATGTATCTTCAATAAATGTTGAAGTTGTTAAATCCAATGTTACAATTGATGTTAATGAGTTTACTGCAAAGATGAATGAAGAAGCAACTATTACTGCAACTTTCCTTAATCAGAAAGGTAATCCAGTACAGGCTACAAATGTCACATTTACTGTTGGTCGTTTATCTTACACTACAGAGACTGCTAGTGGTGTTGCTACCATTAATGAGTTAGTTACCAGTGAATGGCTTGATGCAGGTAAAATTACAGTAACTTTCCCAGATACTGATGCATATAATAGAAACACATCAACTTTCACTTTAAACACTTCCAAAGCAGATATCCTTATCACACCAAAAGTTACAGTTGAAGGTTCTACTGCCAGTATAAACTTAGCTTTAACTGATGAGCTTAACAATAACGTAACTGACGGTAAAGTAACAATCACCACAATTGACGGTATTCAGCTTGCAAGTGGTCGTGTAAACAATGGTGTCTACACTGCAACGGTTACAATCCCTGATAATTACGAAAGTGAGTATCTTGTTGCTAACTACACGGGTAGTTTCTATTATAATGATTTGGCACGTAATGTCAAGTTGTCTTTAATGCTTAATTCAACGATTACACTTGAAACTAATGACCCGGTTTATGGTGAAGAATTGGTCATAACGGGTAAACTTGAAGACAGCAAGGGTAACACAATTGGTGATGCCAATGTTACGGTAAATATTAATGGTAATAAGGTTTTCGTGTCAACGGATTCTAAGGGTGAGTACACTTATACTTACACTCCGTCTCTTGGCTTGAACACTATTACTGCAACATTCAATGGTAATGATGATGTTTACGGTACAAGTATCACTAAGGAAATCACTATTCGTGATACTGATCATGACATGAATGATGTGTTAAATCAGCTTGATGAAATTACTAAGGCTAATGAACAGCTTCAAGAGCAACTTGCTCTTCAGAATGAAATATTGGCTCAGTTAATGAATATTATAAGCGATTTACAGCAACAGAACAATAACTTATCTGATAAACTGGACCAACAGGCACAGGCTAATGATGAGTTATCTCAGCAGCTTAATGATACTACTAATGCTCTTACACAGCAGAACAATGAGCTTAAGGAACAGCTACAGGAAACTACTAATAATTTAACCGGTCAGATTGATGAACTTAATGATAAGGTCAATAATCTTACACAGGCTAACAGTGATTTGGCTCAACAGTTAAATGACACAACCAATAACTTGACAGATCAGAACAATGAACTCAAAGAACAGTTAAATAACCTTACACAGGCTAATGAAGAGTTATCTCAGCAGCTTGAAAACACTACCAATGCTTTAACCGAGCAGAACAATGAACTCAAAGAACAGTTAAATAACCTTACACAGGCTAATGATGAAATTTCTCAGCTACTTGAAAACACTACCAATGCTTTAACCGAGCAGAACAACAATCTTAAAGATCAGCTGGCTAATCAGTCACAGCAAATTGCAGAGCTGGAAGGCAAGATTTCTCAATTGGAAGAAATTCTTGAAAACTTAACGGCTTCAGAGCAAACAACAATTTCAATTTCACCTGTTGTTGATGCTCAGTTCAATGATGAAGTAACAATTACGGGAGTGCTTTCTACAACCAAAGGTAACAGTTTATCTAATCAGGTCGTTACGGTTTCTGTGAATGGTAATTCGGTTAATGTTACTACTGTTAATGGTGTCTTTGAATACAGGACTGTTGTGAAAAATATTGGTGACAACAACAATATTACGGTAAGCTATGAGGGTACTGATAAGTATAATCCTTCAAGTGCCAACACAACTTTCACTGTGGATAAGGCAGACTGTATCATTACAATAGATGATGTTACAACAGTTAAATATGGTGAGAATGTGACCATTACCGGAACATTCACTAACGGTGCAGGTAAGGCAATTGCAAACAGTAAGGTTAAACTGCAGCTTAACGGCGTATATGCATATGTCAAAACAGATAAGAATGGAGTATTCACGTGGACTACTGCTGCTAACAGGGCAGGAGAAAACACTATAGTAGCATCTTATGGTGGAAGTTCATACTACAACTCTTATAAAACCAACGCAACTTTCAATGTTGAAAAGCAGGATCTTATGATTACGGCTGATGATGTTTCATACAGTGACGGGGCACTGACAATTAAGGGAACGTTCAAAAATGTTCTTGGAAAGGCTGTGAAAAACACCAATGTCAGAATCAGTCTTAACGGCAAAACGTATTATGCCAAAACGGATGAGAATGGAACGTTCCTGTTTACTCAGGCAATTGTTGCTAATAAGATTACCTACGTGTTGGGTTATGGTGGCAGTGCAACCTATAATGCATACACTGGTACTAAAACTACTTTAACGGTTGCTTAGATTAACTGTGGGATTATATTTAAACTTCCTAAATTTGAAGTGAATGGGGAATATTTTCATGTTTTCCTATTCATCATTATATTTTTTTTAGCATCTTGCACTCTTCAAATATTTTTCCCTATTTTTAATAAGAAAGTGACCTAATAATAATTGAAGATAATTAATTTTCTATCATAATTCTTTAAGGTATTTTCAATAATTCAATATTCACCCATATTAAAATTATTAAAGATAAAACATGATACACATGTGAAAACATTAAAACATTAAAATATTCTTCACAACAGCATAATCGCCAAAAATAAAAGAGGTGATAAATCCCTAAAAAGGATTATTCAAGGGAAAAAGAGTATCATCAAGACATAAAAGAAAAAAAACAAGTTTTTCATGGTATAAACAACAAATGAATTTCAGACAACAACGGTATAACCTTTTCTTCTGTTGTCCCTTCGTCTTGAATCAAAGGATATCAGTGCATGCACCATGGGATTGCCCACAAGCATTGACCATACCTCATAGGTTACCTTAACAAAATCCTCATTAAGGTGGATATTGTCCCGAACAATGGGACAAACATATGGAAACTCGTTCTCATCAAGAATGAGATGAAGCTTTCCGTCCTCTGATATGTGAGGTATCAGGGGAAACGTCCGGCACTGTATCGGCCTTATGCTGCGATCGCAATGGGGAGGATTTCTGCATTCTACAATAAAAACATCGTCCTTCCATTTTCTCGGATAATCCAATTGTCTTGGATCGATAACGTACAGGTCAAAGTGTTCGCTATCCTCATACATCAACTCCTCACCCGGAAGCAGATACAGTACCAAATTGCTGTTGATATCTTCACCATCATCATACACGCAACATACCTCACCGCACAGACTTCCACAGTTGAAATCCAATGGTGAAACACTATCCAACATTTCATATATTCTCTTTATGCTTTCCTTCATCTGTTTAGCCGACACTTGCACAATCAACACCAACATCATATTTGCTTCTTAATATAGAGTTATGTAACTGATGAATGAAAAAACTATTTATTGGGTATTTAGTAATAGTTATAAGTTAATTAAAATGCTTCCAATCTGTCATGGCAATCCGTTATATTTTTATCATTATTTTTTCTTTAACATGTTATTTTCTAAATAATAACTGTAATCTATATATTATTTTAAAACATAATAAGAATTATTGCTTAAATGAAAATAATTTAAGTTAATAATGTACAGGTGTTTAAAAATGAACATGAAAAAAATATTAATTTTAGGATTAATACTAATTGCTGTGGGCAGTACGCTAACTGCAATCAGTGCAGGAAATATTGTTTCAACAACATCCGAAAATGTTGTGCTGGAAAACAATAAACTAACAATAAATGGTGTAAACTTCAACATACCTGAAGGATATGAAGAAATAGAATCAGATGTTGACACATCCGGTTCAGATGGCGATAATGATGGTGATGATGATACGAATGATGTTGAGGATATTGATGGAACAGCAGTGGATAAAGTAATATCAGCAGATTTCAAAAACAGTGCCGGCGACAAAATTGAAATAGACGTAGGTATTAAGGCAAATGATCAAAAAATTGCTGAAATCAATCCGGTAAACAGTGAAAAGAAAAGCATCAATGATAAAGAAGGATATCTTATTAAAGAAACAGATGATGGAAAAACACAATACAAATTTGAATACTTGGAAGACGGTAAAATAGTTAAAATAGTAACTAACAATGAAGATCTTTTAAGTCAAATAATAGCATAAATACATTCCTCTCCCTTATTTTTTTTGGATAAAAACTGTTTTTTAATGAAATTACAGGTATATTCCTGTAAGAAACTTTGATTGTTTTTTGAAGTTGGATTTACCAATACAGTATCTAATGACTGATTAGGTGGAAATAACAATTCAAAAGCTTTTTAAGAAAATGTTCTATACACTATCCCACAAAAAACAATAGTAATTGCTTCGTATCCAATAATTTACATAATTAGATGACTTATAATAAATAATGGTAAAAGGGAGGGGATGTTTAAGCTACGGTTAACGTAGTTTTACTGCTCGTGTATGAATTGTAGTTGGCACTTCCACCATAATAGACATTGTACTTGATTGTTTTAGCTGTTATAATTTCACTGTATCTGTATGTTCCGTTGGAATCTGTTTTCACATATACCGCCTTGCCGTTGATGTTTACTCTGATTTTACTGTTTGCCAGTTTGTTTCCGTTTTTGTCAACGAATGTTCCCGTGATTGTGAAGTTGCCCTGATTGTACCAGACTTCTGTAGTTATAATCAGGTCCTGTTTGGTTACGTTGAACGTAGCATTGGCAGTGTATTTTGCGTAGTTAGCATTTCCTGTGAAGGATGCTGTTACATTGTTTACACCGGTCTTGTTGGTTTTTATTGTTAGACTCCATGCTCCGTCATGGTCTGTTGTAACGTATGTTGAATAGCCGTTTACGTTTACTCTGACTTTACTGTTTGCTATCGCTTTTCCGTTTGAGTTTTTGAAAGTACCCGTGATTGTAACGTAATCCCTGAACTGTGTTGTCACTATCTTGTCGATTGTGATTATTGCTTCAGTCTGAGCTATCTCGAAAGATGTGCTCGTGGTGAATGGATTGTACTGTGTTCCAGAATAACTTGCAGTTACGTTGTTTGTACCGAGTGTCGTAGTTTTGATTTTTAGTTTCCATACTCCTTTGGCATCTGTTGTCACTGTATTGTCCACTCCGTTAACGTTTACTCTTACTTCAGCATTGTCAATTCCGGTTCCTTTGCTGTCCAGTAGTTTACCGTAAACAGTTAGGTTGTCGTTGAACTTAATGTCGGGTATGGTGTCTATTGTTACTATGCATGTCCTGTTTATTTCCTGAATTGTACCGTTCAACTCGGCTATTATCTTATCTTTGTCTTCTGTTACAGTTATTGTTGCACTCGTGCTTGTCTGATTGTATTTATAATTTCCATTGTAGGTTACTGTGAATTCTTCTTCACCAACACTTGTTGGAGTGTACCTGTATACTAATACTCCGTAAGCAATTTCAACAGTTTCATTAAATGTAGATGTTATTATTATGATTTCCTGATTTTTCACAGGATTTCCGTTTTCATCAACAAATATTATTGTCACTGGAGTTGTTCTGTTTACAGTTATTTCTGTTTGCATGATTACTTCCAGTGTCGTTTCTAATGCTTTTGCTATTGTTATTTCCTGTGTTGTCGTTTGTGAAGGATAGTGTTCGGTGTCACCATTGTATCTTGCATATACTGTTGTTTCCTCTGTCAGCGTGAAACTGTATTCTATCGTTCCATTTTCATCTGTATTTAATGAAATTATTTCATCGTTTAGATGCACATCTATCTGAGTATTGTTTAGTTTTCCTTCATCGCTTTGCAGCGTTACAGTAATGTTTATCACAGTATTTGATTGGTATTCGCCGGTTACATCGTTTATCGTGATTGTCGTGTTTTTGATTATTTTTGCATCGTAGCTTGTATTTGCTTGGCTTTGTGTGAAAGTTTCGTTTCCCTCATATTTTACCAGTATCATGTTCGTACCGTTGCTGTATACTGTATATTCATAATTGTAGGATCCGATGGTATTGGTTGTGATTGTCGCTATCTTTTCATTGTTGTTGTATAGTGTGACCGTTGCATTTTGTACGGTCTTATTGTTTGCATCCCTTAAGGTTCCTGTTATGATTATATTGTCTCCAACATGTGTCCGTCCGATAGAATCTACAGTTATTGTAGTGTTTTGCTTGTCTGTCCTGAAGCTTGTTTCCTTTGACGTGCTGTAGTAGTTGTCCGTTTCATCATAGAAGAGCATCACAGTATATGTTGCTTCTTTGTCTATGAAATGTTTTAGCGTGAATGTGCCGTTTTCATCCGATGTGACATTGTATTGTTTCTGGTTGATGCTTGCACGTATTTTAGCATTTGACAGTAATTCACCTTTTTGTGATCTTACCACACCGCAAATCACGGCATTTCCATTTGCTGTTTTGTTTACAATATCCAGAATGTCTATGTCAACCTCATATTTCAGGATATCTATACTTATTGTCACATCCGAACAGTTATGTTTTGCCGATCCGTTAAATCTTAGGGTATAATCGTATTTTCCCGCACTCAGATTTAGTTTAAAGTCTGCAGTGCCATTGATTATAGGAGATTCGTCAACAATCTCTCCATTATCCACCAGCAGTATGCTTCCATCATTGAACTTGACGTTTTCATAATCATCAATTGTTACTGTTGCATGCACTGTCTGTTCGTCATCAAAGTGGTACGTGTAATTTGAAGCGTTTATTGTCAAGTTTAACGGCAGTTCCACACTGATGTTCTCATATATTCCGGAGTTGTCTGTTGTCAGTATGACAGTCAGGTTAAACTTATAGTCATCAACAACATCTTCCGGTATGGTAAGGGTGTATGTCGTGTTTTCTGTTACGTTCACAGTTACAATTTCACCATCATCGCTCAGGTATTCATCATTTATCTTGTATGATAACTTTCCGGGCATATTCAGTTTACTTACCTTTGTAGTTACTGTATAACCGTCAACTGTGGAATTCATTGTCGGCACTTCCTTTGTGTAAACCTTCAGACATGCTGCCGAGTACTGGTAGTCCGTGCTTGTATACAGGTCTGTCCAGTTTTCACCATCAATGCTGATAAACGACCGGTTAGGAGCGGATATTGATTTGTAAAGGTACGGATTCTGCAAGGTAATTGAAGTGTACGGTGGAATAACTGCCAACAGCTTCAAATCCACCTTGAAAACATCCCCCTCATTTACCTGCACGTACTTGTCAAGTTTTATTATCCTGTATCCTTCCTGCATGATTGTACCGTTTTGCACGTAGCATAGCTTGTCATTGACGTAAACGTGTGCTTCATAGTTGGTTGGTTCGTAGAAGTATGTTCCTATACCACCGATGCTTTCGTCATGCTTTGCCGTGTAAACGTTTCTTACCCATGCTTCAGGCGTTAACGTTGTAATGAACGTTGATATTGTGTCATGCTGGTAGAGGTTTGTGTAGTTTTCATATTCCTGTATTGGGAACGCATAGCTGTATGAATTCCATATGCTGTTTAATCCCACACCACCCAGGGAAGTATCATAGTATGATATGTACTGGTATCCTCCATCTCCTATGCTTGTTCCCCAACTGTTCTTTGTAATGTATGCTCCATCACCTTCAGGCCGTAAGTAGGAGGGATAGTTTTCCTTGGCATATGAATCGTTCCATCCGACAAGTGCCACCGAGTGATCAGCCTGAACGCTTGAATTACGGTATATGTTTTTGCCGTTTGCACCGGTTGCATAATAGGATACTGATACTGCACCATACTTAAGCACAGCCTCCTTTAATTTCAGGTTATCAGTATCGTTATATGATGTCCTGTATATGAAGTAAACATCTTCCACCTGCAAAGCCCTGTTAATTTCAGGTGACATTAAACTGTACTCATCATAAGGATCATCCGATTCATTTACAGGACCGAACCAGCCTATAAGATATCCTATCGGTTCCAGTTCGTTAGCTCCATCGTTAGGATATGAATTCACATCACCTATCGTCGAATACTTCTTCAGCACGTTCTTCATATTGTTTTCGGAAAAATCATATTCAACACCATACACCTTAAGATACGATGATTCAAGTGCGGCAAGTGTACTGAATGCCCAGCAGCTACCACTGCTTTTCTGGTCTTTCACGCTTGTCTGATATTGAAGAGCCTCCTGCAATTCATGAGCGCTGCTTACAGTAATGTTCTCTTCAGCCCTGTCTTCAACATGCCTGTTTACCAGTACGGCATCATCATATCTGCTTAGTTTCAATGCTGATGAAACGGTGGTGTCATCATATCGTTCATCGTCTTTTAGCACTGCTGTGATGTTGTATGTGCCTTCAATCCATGAGGAATTGAAAATGTATGTCAGTATGCCAGTTCCATTTGCAGGGGTTATGCTGCCGATGATTGTATCATTGACCTTTATTTCAATGGTGCCTGTAATGTCGGGGTTACATTTGACTGTAATGTCTGTTGTATCATTTACGTGTGTGAAGACATTTGCCACATTCAGGTATGGACTTAACTTTTCATTCAATCCCACACTTTGATTGTCTATCTTAACGCGAAGATCGTCTAATAATCCACTGTAACCATTGACTAAAGTACTTGTTATCCATGCATCATAGTATTCAAGAGTGGCACTTGTAGAGAAATTAACTCCACGTTCGTATAAGTCATAAGTGGCAGTGCCGGAATTGCTTAGCTTATTGATGCATACCCTTAGCTTGCCCATTTCCGGAACATCAACAGTCATTAACCTCCAGTTGCATGGAAGAACACCATCCAATAGGATGCTAAAATCGGGATTGTTGCAGCCCCACCAATTGTAGTCAAAATCATAAGTTGTATTAAACAGGTAAATCAGCCGTGATTTGACCTTATTGAGTATTGCATTGTTCGTTAATGTCAGATTATCTCCGTAAGCATAGACAGTACCTGCTTGCTTTGACGCAACGTTATCCTCCAGCAAGGAACTGTTGATTACTGTTTTAACGTTATGCACAGAGTATACTACACCACCATAATATGCACTGTTGTTGGCAAATAGCGAATTGTTGAATGATGAACTTGAATACCATGAATCTAAAACCCCTCCATTGCTGGTGGCAGTGTTGTTTACGAAGGATGATTTCTCGGCAACAAGATTGGAATCGTCCCTGAGGGAAAATACTCCGCCATAGGAAGCGGCATTGTTCATAAATGATGAATCTGCAATATAAACGCTGGAATTCAGTGCGGATATAACCGCACCGTTTTCTGCAAGATTGTTTTCAAAGACACAGTTAGTGATGTTAATAACAGTATTTTCACCATATGCAACACCACCCTGACGAAGGGCACTGTTGTTTAAGAAGCGTGAATTCATAATAGTAAGATTATTTTTGGTATAAATGACTCCATACCTGTTCGTATTGTTTATGTTATGGAAGTAACAGTTGTCCAGTATTAAATTGGCCGTATTGTCAATGACAGGAAGAGTTGAACTAACGCTCCTTGTGAATGTAATATTGGATAATGTGATGTTAATGTTTTTGGATAATTTCACAGTACCTATGGAATTGAAACGTAGCACAACATTGTCTTTACCTGAGGAAGTCATTGTGAATGAGGTAACGTTTGAATCAAGGCCGTTTATTGTAAGGGAACTTGTAATGTCATAGTATTCCCATTCATCATTGTCCTCCAAGAAGATGATTCCATTGTTTTTAATGTATCTGAAAGAATTGGACAGTGTTGTTGGATTGGAAATGTCACTGCCGTTGCTTGAAGAGTTTCCCTTGGCATTCACATAAACGTATTCCTGCCCTTCCGTTTTCAGGTTTTCAACCGTCAAGTCCCGTTTTTCCAATACTTTATCATCAACAGGTACATCATGAGCAGTATCTGTTGAATCATCAGCTTTGATTGTCTGATTTGTGTTCAACGTATCTGCCGAGGATACACAGGCCATTGAAAGAAACAATACCATAATCAGGCCGATTATAACTATTAATTTCCTATTTGACAACATGATATTAACTCCAGTAATATATTATATGTATTCTATTTTGCTGGTTTAATATATCTTGAACAAAATATTTAAAAAGATACATTTAATGTTTATAAAATATTATGACAATGATGTTTGCAATGCTTGAACTTGTCAGAATAAATAAAAAGGGAGATATCATGGTGTTAACTTCCGGATGAAAGAGGGATAAAATAATCCACAATAACAGTACACATTCGTTAAACAGCAGAAAACTGTGGAAAATAACAATAACAACTGGTTATAACAGTATAATGCGTAAAAATAGGTTAAAAAGGGGATAAGAAGAGTTACAGGGCTTAGTTTTTAAGTGCCAGTAATGCTATTTTTTCATTTATCACATCGACAACATTATCCGAAGATTCCACACCATAGGCTCCACAAATCTTTTCAACATCATACTCTTCAAGCAGGGCATCATTTCTTGCAGACAGTAATTCTTCAACCTTTTCGATCTGCTCACCGGATGCATTGACATACACTACCGTGACATTTCCCACATTTTTGATTCCAAGTATCCTTAGTGCCTGGCTGATCTGTTTCTGTGCAGATGTTCTGACACATATCTCCAGTCCCCTATCCTTGGCAAAGTTCTGATTCTCATTAAAGGCTTTCACTGCATGTGATATCCCCTGATTCAAGTGTCTTTTTCCACAAATATAATCACAGTCCAGTAACTGAATTATGGAACCGTCCACCAGTGATGTTATACCGTCAATTTCCTTCAGAAACTGTGGAATATCCTTAACTGTATTGTTTTCGTAGGAGCGTACTTCTATATTATAACCGGAAAGCAACTGTTTCTGTAAATCCTGCATCTGTTTACCTTCTTTTCTTGTCTGTGAGTATCTTGTTTACTCCCTTAAGATATGCTTCCACACTGGCCATGATAATGTCCGGTTCTGTACTGCGTGATGTTATGATTTTGTCTTCATGCTTTAATTTAACAAGTACGTCAATAAGTGCATCGGTACCTCCGGTAATGGCATCCACATGGTATTCTTCAAGAGTAATGTCGGCAGTGTCAGCTATGCTCTTTCTTATTGCTTCAATTGCAGCATCTACCGGTCCAACACCCACTCCAGCTTCTATCTTTTCACGATTGTTGATGTTGACCTTTACAGATGCGGTAGGCGTTACCCTGTTACCTGATACTGTTGTGTACTCCTGAAGTACCAGTGAATCTTCAGGGTCAATGCTCAGTATTTCATCGGTTATTGCCTGTAAGTCAACGTCCGTCACTGTTTTTCCCATATCTGACAGGTTTTTAACCCTTTCAAATATGCGGTTTAATTCGTCTGGCGTTACTTCAGTTCCTGTTTCCTTAATTTTCTCATTGATAACGTGTTTTCCAACGTGCTTGCCCAGAATGAACCTTCTTCTGTGTCCCACTTTCTCAGGTTTTATTGGTTCATAGGTGTCGGAATTTTTAAGTACACCATCGGCATGTATTCCTGATTCATGTGCAAATGCGTTTGCTCCCACTATGGCCTTGTTTGTTTGGAGTGTTACACCTGAGATTCTCTCCACCAGTTGTGATGTTTCATAGAACAGTTCCGTTTTGATGTGAGTTTCTTCATTGTACAGTGATTCTATTGCCATTACCAGTTCTTCACATGAAGCATTTCCGGCTCTTTCTCCCAGACCGTTTATTGTTACGTGTGCCTGTGTTGCTCCTGCTCTTAGTGCTGCCAGTGTGTTTGCCACTGCCAGTCCAAAGTCGTTGTGACAGTGTACACTAAGCGGCATATCCAGTGTTGACAGTTCACCATAGAATTCATATGCTCTTTCAGGTGTAAGCAGGCCTATCGTGTCGCATGCACATATACGGTCTGCTCCAGCATCTATACATTTTGTATACAGATGCTTAAGGTCTTCAACACTTGTTCTTGTAGCATCCTCAGTTGATAATTCCACAATCAACCCGTGACTTTTTGCATACTCCGTAGCATTGACGGCCATTTCCTCCACCTGTGCCCTGTTTTTTCTAAGTTTTTGTTCGATGTGAAGGTCACTTGATGGGATAACCAGATGAATACTGTCTACTTCACAGTTGAGTGCAGTGTCTATATCAATCTTGACAGGCCTTGCAAAACTGCATATTTCGGCGTTAAGATTGTTTTCCGTAATTGTCTTAATGCTTTTTTGTTCATCCTTTGATGTTATTGCAGAGCCTGCCTCTATCACATCCACACCAAGTTCATCCAGTTTCAATGCTATCTTCAGTTTTTCATTGGATGTTATGAGTACTCCTGGGGTCTGTTCACCATCCCTTAGGGTAGTGTCCAATATTCTTAAGTTTTCAAACATTCCATAATCCTCCTATTTCTTTGCCAGTACGGTTATTATTCTCGTTAAGCTTTTATGCATCCTTATTGCGTGCTGTTCCAATATTTTTAGCGGAGTGTTTTTTACCACTTCATTCATGTCAATGTAATGTGGGCTTGCCATGCAGATATGTCCGTCATCTTTCAGGTGTTTTTCAATTGCAATCAACGCTTCCGTGTATAGTTTCTTGGTGTCCTCTCCGCCAAGTGTTGTTGATATTCCATATGGGGGATCCATTGCAACGGCATCCACTGTTTCGTCTATTTCAAGTTTTCTAACATCTTCCCAGTATACTTTGAAGTCCGTGAATCCTTCATGTGCAAGATTAAGCTTTGTTCCCTCATACATGCATTTTTCCAAGTCTGAAGCTATGAGTGTTGTGTTAAACTCTCCTGCCTCTATGAGTATTCCGCCTGTTCCACAGAACGGATCAAGTACAATGTCACCTTCCTTTACATGTGCAAGGTTAACCATACATAGTGCCAGCTTCGGACTCATAGAACCCGGATGGAAGTATGGTCTCTTGTGTGGCTTGTTGTCAAAGAAGTGTCTTTTATCCTGTTCTATCAGCAGTTTGGTGATAATTACCTTATTGTATCCCACAACCCTTTCTTCCTTGAATTCATTTGTTACGGTTTTAGGGTTCGTGTATACCAGTTTTATTGTATGTGCTGCATTATCCAGGGACACTGGCATCTGACAGTCCTGTTTAATGTATCCTCCAATGTTTCGCTCTATTTTGTCCTTGTCCACTTCACCGTTGCCCATACGTTTTACACGTACCTTGAACGTGTCATCAATAATATCTTTCCATGATATCTTTTCAATTGATTCGGATAAGTCATCGGGTGTTGTTTTATCTATTGTAAGCAGTATTTCATGCGTGTATCCAAGATGAAGGCCAAGTTCCATGACTTTTTCCTTGTCACAGTCAACTTCAAGTTCCACTACGCCCGGATATTCGTTTAATATATCAGGGCATATTTCAAGCGTCTTCAGTCTTGCCAAAAGTTCCGCCTTTGGCAGTGTATCATTTTCCTGCGACAGTATTACAGTGATTTCCATATGTTCTTCAACCTCCTTACACCTATTTTCGGCACTAGTTTAAAGATTACTCCCGTTTTAACCAACTGTTTAAGCAGTGGTGTCTGATTGTCCATGTCACCATATTCTGATATTATCCTGTCAACATTGTATTCCCTCAGTTTCCGGAACATGTAATTGAAGTCATCCTCTGTCATATCACGGATAATATTCTGCACATTCTGTTGAGCTTTGAATTCGTTATCATAAAGTTTATGATATTCCTTTTCATAGCTTAACAGGTAATCATTGTCTTCTTCATCAAGCATTAGGGAAGAGTACTTGCTTGCCAGTTGTGCACAGTTAAAACCTGATATTAGTCCACCACCTGTCGTCGGTTTTACCTGACTTGCACTGTCGCCCAACAGCAACGTGTTATTTTCAACTATCCTCTTTTTGGAGTTAAAACGTGGAATTATTCCATTGTGTTTTTCAATTATTGTATCGGTACTTTTCAGCTGTCCTTTAAGTATCGTTTCAGCAGTTTTATATGAGCAATCAGTGAATAATCCTACTCTTTTGGTAAATGGTGATGTTGGGATTTGCCATATGAATCCCGGAAGCAGTTCCTGATTGATTCTAAGATCAACATAATTCATGTCCTGTTCTTCAGTTTTCACTGTATACTGCAATCCAAGGAATGTTTTGTTTTCAATGTCGGGGTTCATCTTTTTGGCCGTGTTACTTGCAGGTCCTGATGCAACAGTTATAATGCGGGAGGAGTATTTACGTTCAATGGTTTTAACGGTAGTGTTCTTTAAGTCCACGTCAACTACCTTTTCTCCAATAAATGTTGCTGCACCTGCATCATGTGCCCTGTCAAAGAGGTATTTGTCATACATTACCCTGTCAAGAACGTACGCAACAGTCTTTTCTTTTTCCACCCGTATGCATGTGTTGTCAGGTGAGTAAAGGTTAGCTCCCTTAATTTTGTTGTCTATGAACTGCTCCGGTAGATTTTTTGTATCGGAAATATTTGTTGAAACCAGACCTGCACATTGTAAGGGCTGACCAATCCTGTTTTTCATGTCAAACAATGCAACATCATAGCCCTGCTTTGCCATCTTATATGCATAGGTTGAACCAACAGGTCCTGCTCCAACCACTATTACATCATAATCCGTCATTTATTCATCTCATTTACTTTTTATATTTTTTAAACATTGCATCATGCTTTCTTAATATCTGCTCTTTATCAAGTTCTTGTGATGGTATGGTGTTGTTATTTTCCCATCTGTTCTCCTGTGGTCTGTCTGGAATTATAACATCTTCATCATAATAGCCGTTTCCATCATAACCGTGATCTACCTGAATGTATCCTTCATCATAACTGTTTGTACTGGTCTGGTTATGGTCTACCTGGATGTAACCCTGATTGTCATTTGCCTGTGGGGTGTATCCCTGTTGTTGGTATGGCTGCTGGTTATACCCCTGCTGCTGTTGTGGATTGTATCCTCCCTGAGGATAGTATCCTCCCTGCGGGCTGTATCCTCCGGGCTGGTATTGTGGGCCGTAAACCGGTTGCTGATAACCGTTATTAATATAGGTATTCTGATTATATCCAAAACTATTCATACGTTCAAGTATTATTTCCTCTGCCTTTCTTGGTGAAGGAATATCATCAAGTATTGTTTCTGATACTTCATTTGCCCCATAGATAATAATGTCTCCAACACGAATAAGTCTTTCAAGCAAGGATTGTCTTATTTCTATGTCTTGAATCTTATTATAGGACATCATAATTCTTTCTTTACGAATAAATCCTCTTTGTATAATAATACGGGTGTCAGTGAACACGTAATTGGTATAGTTCCAGTCCAGAACATCAAGTATTAGCTTAATAATCACCACCAGGATTAACAGTATCAGTATCAGTTCCGAGTAGAACATGACATTGTCCACAGCAATATGGAAGTTTGATACTAGTTCCCCGTGTAATGTGTAAACCAATGTCAGTATTGGTGCAAACATGAACACCATGATAAAAAGCACCACAATCTTAAGGATAAAGTTGTCCGAGTATAACCAGAAGCTTGGTTTGCTCTCAAGAAGTACTTTTTCCTGTGGTCTGCCATTGTATTCATTTCCATGATTGTGTTCATTTCTTCTGTTGGGATTTGGTTTTGGCATCATAAACGGAATACCTCCCTTATAATTGTATATGTTAAATATATTTGTAATTAATTGATAATATATTTATAAGTATCGCTAATTTTTGTATAATAAATGGGACAAAGTAATATGGATAAGAAATATTTTACGAAAGAATATGGTATTGATTCAACTCATATCTTATTAAAAACTGATACAAGAGTAAATCTTGAAGAATTCATCCTCAAACAAAGATCTGTCATACAGGATGAAATATATAAAAATCCACTCTTTAATGGATATGAAAGCGTACCCATAAACTCCACATCAAGAATACTTGAACTCATGACAAGAGCATCCAATATAACGGGAATAGGACCAATGTCTGCAGTAGCCGGAAGCATAAGTCAGGTATGCCTTGAATACATTGAACAATTCGGTACAACGTACACAATACTGGAAAATGGTGGAGACATTGCACTAAAAACGAATAAAACAGTAACATTGGGTGTTTATGCAGGTGACAGTACATTCACCAACAGCATAGGATTGAAAGTTAAGGCTAAAAAGGATGGATATGGCATATGCACTTCCAGTGGAACGGTAGGTCCATCAAAGAGTTTTGGACAAACGGATGCTACAATAGTGTTCTCTCCACAGGCAAGCGTTAGTGACAGTCTTGCCACATTAATAGGTAATTACGGCAACGGAAAGACTGATGAAGATATCGTTAACAACGCTCTTGAAAAGGCTGAGGATTACAATGAGTTTTTTGATGGCGCAATTGTGATAAAGGGAGAATATCTTGCTAAGGTCGGTAAAATACCAAAGATTGTAACGGTCGAATGAGTCAGTACTCTTTTTCTCCCGTTATCGGATTGGTGTCCAGTTTAACGTATTCGTTTATCGATTCACGCGTAGTTCCAACAATCAGGTTATACATTTTTGAAGAGTCATTATCGGTTGTTTCTTCACATACACCAGATGCAATTACCCACTCATTATTCTTGACAATGCCAGTGTAAGTATGAGTAAATGAAACTATGTTTTCAATATTCATGCATGGTCCTTCCAAAACCTGAACATCCGAAACGTTATATACTGCCGGAGCGTCATATGAATATCTGTCATCAGCAATTTTGCAGTGAATCTTCATGGGACAAACCACACGACTGAAAACAGCACCACTATCACGTAACTCTGAATCATTCCTTGAGCATGAAATATCAAACAAAGTACCTCCAATTAATCCCCTATTGTTTTTACGAGACTCATACCATATGAACTCATCAAAAGACATGGAATCATCCTTAATGCGTTTATCATAAACATCTTTCCAATATTTTCCACTAATTTTATCAAGAGGACTGTCAGCATCATTCTTTAACCTGGAATACAGATTAATGGCTTTGCGATGATTATCCAAACCAAAAATGATAAAATCAATATCCGAAGTTGAAGGATTCTGCAAATTCAAAAGCGTAGAACCACTAACGCCCATGTCATCATAGCCAATACCCGCCTTTTCATGAAAAATGGAAGCCAACAGTCTAATCTTATCATAAAACTCATCATTGTCATGCGATGAAATAATCTCATTTAACTTATCAACAGGACTTAAAACTTCAACAATATCCTCCAATGGAACACCCATCGAATCCTTATTTTCAATATTCCACCTGAAAAGATAATTCGGATGATTTTTATTAAGAAAACTGTAGGCTTCATCACTGGAAACCTTCTTATAACGTACACCATCAATTACACGATCCCCCTCCTCACAGGGCATATAACGAAGAAACGAGATGATATGCGTATCCGGATGATAATTATCGGTTACAGCAAAAAAGAGACCGTCTTTTGTTTTGATAAAATATCGTTGCCTAATCTTCATAAAACATAACCCGAAATGTTTTTTCTATAATAATCTTTTTAACAGAAAAACTATTTAATTTATTATACATAACAAGGGTGTTGGCTTGAATTCAGTTTTTTCACTCTTCGGTAATACTTTTTGATTTTTTTTTAGTTCGATAAGTTTAAATTTAATATCATCAAATTCTTCTGATATTTCTAGCATGTAATCATCTATATCGTATTTTACTATGTTTTTAAAGTCTATTGTTTAATCTCTTCCAATATTTTGTTGAATATTACTCTTAAGTTGTATGCTACTGCTTTTAGTGTTACTTTGTTTTCTTTGTCTTGTTGTCCTCTGCTTATTATTTGGTTGATGTGGAATTGTTCTTTAAGTGTTCTGTTTGGTGGTTCTAATGTATGTCCTCCCATTTTGTAGTCCTCTTGATATTCTGGTTTGTTCATCTTGTATTTCATGTCTATGTTTAATTGTGAACCTCTTTCTTGTATGACACGGTGTATGGAGGATTGTGGTGTGCATTTTTTCTGTATTTACAGTTTTTACAAGCATAATAGTTGTAATATGGGTGTACAGGTATTTTTTTGTATGCATACTATGGGAATCAATATTAAAATCAGGAATTATATCTTTTCCCGTTTTATCCATAGCATCCAACATTTTATTTAATAATTCAATTTTTCTTTTAGAATCCATAACAGAGTTATAATAGAATTTTTTAGCTGGATGACGAAGATCATCAATAGCGTCCATAGAAGGAGAATCTGATGATAAGTTTTCTAACAAAGTTAAAGCATCATCATAATAAATTACATTAAATGGTGAATTAGTTGCCTTTATTATTGTCCCATCAACACAAACAAAGTCAAAATCAGTTAAACCAATAGTTTAAGCTAAATTAAGAGTAGCAGCCAAAAATTGTTTAAATAAAGTACCATATTCTTGTATAAATTTACGTAAAACTCTACCAGAAGGTTTTAAATCACCACTCACATACCTGAACTTCTGATGATACTGTGCCATTTCAGCCAATTCCTCCGTTCCACTAATATGACGTAAAGCACCATAATTAAAAGAGCTATAATGTATTCTGGAGGATTAATAGGCCTACCTCTCTTTTTAATATCCACAATTTCATAATTCATATCCTTATTTGATAAGACAAATAAGTTACTAAAAAAACAATATCATCACTTTGAATATCATCATCTAAACAACTAAGATACCATTTGCTCTGTCGTAAATTCACAACTTTAATTCCCATAAATGAACACTAATATAAATCTAATTTCCTATATAAATATGTATAAGAACTAATTTTTAAATATTACGCCAATATTTAAATTTTTTCATGATAAAATAAGAAAAATTAAGAAATTTAATTAAAAAAGAAGTGTTAAAAATGAGAATTTATTTGTTCTTCATTTAAAAGTATTACTCAAAAAATAGGATAAATTATTTGTGCCAACCTCTGAAGATTGTATGTATTTAACTCATAGTATTATTGTTCGTGGTCTTTCGAAGAAGCAGTTTAATGTTCTGTGTGATGTTTCTTTGAAGCTTAATGATTTAAGGTATTGTGCTGTGGAATCAACACATTTTGTTAAGTCTGATGATGATGGAATATCATGAGAAAATCAATTATAAATCGATAATAGGTAAGGTTAGAAAGGATTATCATAATAGTTATTCCTGTATATGGGTTGTGTGGCGAATTCTACCATTTAGAAACATGTTGATTCCTTTAATGGTTATGTTGCTTTAAAGAACAAGTGTATTGATAATAATTGATATGGGGTAAATGGACCTAATAAACATGATTGGGGTACTTTAGATAATATTATCATACCTGAGGGGTTCTATAACTTATTCAATTATGACTACATAAACTTATTATCCTCATGAATTTTGAATAGTCCTTAATATTGATTAAAAATTATTTTTAAAGTAGTTAACTATATGTTAATTGAAATATAAGAATATTATTTATTTATTTTATAATTTACATATAGTTACATATTTTATGTAGTATTTTATGTGTTAATTTTGTTTATTATAATATATTTTGGATGTTGTTTGCAATTTTGTCATATTTTTATTAGAAATATTTATATATTTTTTATTACAAAATAATAGTACCAATGGGGTGAAAAACATGAAAAAGATTGTCGGAGAAAATTTGTCCAAATTAAGGAGAGAAAATGGATATACACAAGAACAAGTTTCTAGCTATTTGGGAATTACTCAAAGCAACCTTTCTAAAATAGAAAATGGTGAGAGAAACTTTAACATGACTTTACTTGATAAATTATGTTTATTATACAATTGCTCTCCTGAATACTTATTAGGAGAAACAAATTCCCACGAAAAAACAAGGATAGCATTTCGAAGTGATGAAAAGGTGGATTTAAACGTAGTTGCAAAAATGAATGAAATTATAGGATATTTAAAATTATTAAGAAAACTGGATGGTGCTGAGTAAATATGAATAGCGTTGCATTAGCCGAAATGTTAAGACATGAATGGGGTGTTGAAAGCTTTGCTTCAATAAATATACGCTCTTTAGTCTATAATAACATAAGGAATTTAACAGTACTTTGGTTTCCAATGAAAACCAACATTAGTGGGTGTTGCTCAAAAACAAAAGATGACAATGTGATATTCATCAATACCAATCATACAATTGGAAGACAAAACTTCACAGTTGCCCATGAATTATACCACTTGCTTTATGAGGATATTGACGACTTTAACGTTTGTGGACTCAATCACAATAGCCAAAGCGAAATAAATGCAAATAACTTTGCATCAACATTATTGATGCCGGATAGTGCTCTATACTGGTTTAAAAATAAAAACCAAATTGAAGACTGGACACTTGAAGACATAATTAAATGCGAACAATATTATCAGGTCAGCCATTCGACAATGCTTTTACGTCTTAAAAAAATGAATTGGATTAATCAAAACCAATTTGATGAATATGAGGTCAATATAATACGTGAAGCTGACAGATTAGGTTACGACAATAGTCTTTACAAACCATCTCCTGAAAATCTGAAATACTCCTCAATAGGTGAACTAATACGCTTAACCGAAAAGGCATATGAAGATG
>MVAA01000093.1:718-4225 GCA_003266105.1 Methanosphaera sp. rholeuAM6 | reverse complement strand
TATGATACTGACTGTTTAGAATGTTTTTTATTTGTAGATGCAGGATATATTCTAGAAGAGTTATTCACTAAAATTGTCATTCCAGAACAAGTCTATATGGAACTAATGGATAATAATACTCCACCAATTGTAAAAACAAATTTTAATAAATTAAAAGACGGTTTTGTAGAAACGAGAGAAATACCTTTTATGTCTCAGGAATACACTAACTATAAGTTAATTAAAAAAGGCTTTTGGAGTCAAACAGGTAAATGTTGTGGGGATGGAGAATCGGCAGCAATGGCATTGGCTCATCTGAATAATGGAATAGTAGCAAGCAACAATTTAAGTGATGTGGAAGAATATATTGATAGTTTGGGTATTGAACTTATTACAAGTTCAATGATCCTGTCCAAAGCAGTTGAAAAGGATATTATCGGTGAAAATACTGCTAATAGATTATGGAAAGGAATGGTTAAAGAGGGTATTGATTTACCTAAAAATTCATTCACAAAATATTATGATGAACTTTACGAAACCGATTGTGAAAGATTTTTAAAAAGTGAATTATGAATCAACATGTTATGCTGGAAGAGATGATTATAAGTTTGACATTGTATATGTTTTGATTATTGTAGGTGAAAGAATAATAATAAAAACTAGGATTAATAAATTAAAAAGCAATTCAAAAATCAAGATATAAAAGAAGGGGATAATTTAGTAGTTAGTGTATCCGACATAGGTAGATTCAATAATTGAATAAAATAAGGTTTACAGAGAAGTTAGAGTTAAATAAACAAGTTTTACCAGCTAATTCAGGATTAGGTAAAAGTTCATCTGTCACTAAGTGTAATTCAGAAGGATCTTATATTAAAAGGCCGGAATGGGGTAAAGAAACAAATTATTATCAAAGAGAATTTAGAAGAAATGAATGGAGAGGTAGGTATAGAACCGAAGAAGTAACTGATATTCGTACATTTTCATTGGAAGAATATGTGGAGAATATATGAAACCCCCAAGTATTGTATCAAGAATAGTGGAAAAAGAAGGTAATAAAATAATAATAGCTGCTAAAAAATCAGATACAAAAAAGAGGATGGAATATTAAAACATACAATAAATTTATTTTTAGAACTTTTTGAAGAATGTGGAATATTAAATGAGAATTTATTTGTTCTTCATTNNTCGAACAATACTAAAAAAGTATAAATAACAAGTTATATATTAAAAATTAGATGAAATGTAATGACTAAAACCCCATAATTGTTTGTCATACATATTCATGATATAAACAATTGGTGATTATTATGGAAATCGATAAATTTTGTCAATCCTGTGCAATGCCACTAAATGATGATATACACGGAACAAATGCAGACGGCAGCATCAATGAAGATTACTGTAAATTCTGCTACAAAGACGGTGAATTCACGGAAGATTTTACAATGGAAGAAATGATAGAGTTCTGCATACCACTAACAGTAGCAAACTCCGATATGGACACACAATCCGTTACTGTAATGCTCAACAAAGTCATGCCACAACTTAAAAGATGGAAAAAAGATTAGATACAAACTCCATCTAACAAACACTTTTTTTTTAAATATATTTGATCTAAAAACCTCTTATAAAAGAGCCTACAACAACTGTTACTATAATAATCAGTATAGAAACAAGTATACTGTTCAACGTTCTTCTATCCATAATATATAACACCTTCAATTATAGGTTTTCAAGACACACTTCCTGCAACACCTGAGCATCGGGATTGTTGGGATACATTACAAGAACCTTTGTAAAGCATTCTATAGCACTTTCAAAATCATCCAGTTCCATGTATGCAACACCCTTGTTGTTGAGTATAATATGGTTGGTATCATCTATTTCAAGAGCATTATCATAGCATTCAATTGCTTCCTCATAACGCTGCAGTCCCAGTAAGGTGTTTCCCTTACTTGCCCACGTATTGGAGTCTTTCATATCATCAAGACAAAGCTCCAATGATTTATCATATGATTTTAATGCTTCCTCACTCTTTCCCAGCATGTTAAGGATTGTTCCCCTTTCGTTCCAAACATCAGGATTCTTATCATCAATACGTAACACATAATCAAAGTATTTGAGTGCCTTTTCAAAATCGTTTAACATTTCATAAATGATGCCGCGCCAGTAAAGAACAGTAGTATTCTGTGAATTAATTCTAAGTGCCTCGGTACTCATCTTTAATGCCTTGTCCGGTTCTCCCTTGTTAAGATATGCTATTGCAAGGTTGTTATAAAGATATTCGTTCTTTGGCTCTATTTTTATGGCTTTCCTATAACTTTTAATAGCATCCCCGAACTGACCTAGACGTGTAAGGTTGTCTCCTATACGGTTTAAAAGGTGTGCATCCTTGGGATCATACTCTAGTGCGGCCTGATAACACAGTGATGACTGTTTGTACTCACCCATATCAAAGAGAACATCCGCCTTCTTGATAATCATGTTTTTCTGGTTAATCGCATTTCCTTCCCATTGGGTTACATGCAACTTGCGAAATTCAAACACCTGGAATTCATCATTATCCTTTGTGTTGTTGGGATATGATTTTCTAAGGTCTTTTTCCAACTCACGGGAATTTCTATAGCCCAGTTTCTGTGGAAGCTCCGAATTGGATATTACCTCTTTAAAAGACATTATTTCCACCTGTGTTACTTCCGCCTCGAATATTTTCTCCCTTTCCTTAGACAAGATATTCCAATAGCAGAAGAGTCTGTCACCACGATATAATGGTTGTTTCCACAGTCTTCTTATGGTAATATTCCTTTTTCCGGATATTAAATCAATATCCTTATTTCCTAATAATAAAATCGGCATTTTAATTTACTCTTTTCTAATTAGTTGATTTCCAAACTGTCTTGATTTAAGACGAATTTCAGGTATGTTACATTCAAGATTATCAAGTATTTCCCTTAAAAATTCGGGATTTGGTTCTTCACACGTTGAAAGACTAGCATCCAACGTTATCCTGTTTCTGAATTGCTGTAAGGTGTATCTGTCACATTCAATGCTTTTAATCAGTTCTTTAATGTCCTCTGCTTCCAGTAATCCTGGCACGTATGTTGTTCTGCATTCAAGGTATACCTTGTTTTTCCTGATTATGTCAATCGTTTTCGTGATTAATTCGCTTGTATTATGGGGGTATACGTCACTTATCTTATAATACTTATCCAACGGTGCTTTAATGTCCATTGCGACATAGTCTAAGTTATGAATTATTTTTCGTATTTTTTTTGGATGTAAACCATTAGTATCCAGTTTAACAAGAAGATTGTTCTTTTTTGCCTGTTTAATAAAGCTTTTCATTGCATCAAGGTGCAACAAGGGTTCTCCACCGCTTAACACTATTGCATCAATAAAATCCAGATTACTTTCAACTTCTTCTTCAATTTCTTCAATATCCCATTTTGTCAGATGATGATTCTTGAGTAGCTGCGGATTATGACAATACTTGCATCTGAGGTTACAACCCGGCGTAAACAGTACCAA
>MVAA01000093.1:0-608 GCA_003266105.1 Methanosphaera sp. rholeuAM6 | reverse complement strand
TAAGGTGATATATTATGGAATATGAAATTAAAGGTGGTTCATTTCCTATTGTAGTATGCAAACTACAAAAGGGTGAAACCATGAAAAATGAAACTGGAGCAATGGCCTTTATGACCTCAGAGATGAAAATGGACACCAATACTGGAGGTGGCCTATTGAAAGGTCTTGGAAGAGCCCTGTCAGGAGATACAATATTTCTTAACTTCTTCACTGCAGAAGCCGATAATCAAAAGATAGGCTTTTCAGCACGTACTCCTGGAAAAATAATGCCTATAAAATTGGATGGTACAAATTCAATCATCGGACAGAAAAATGCATTTTTAGCTGCTCAGGAGGATGTTAATCTTGACATATACTTTAAAAACAGTCTTGGAACAGGAATATTTGGTGGTGAAGGTTTTGTCCTTCAGAAATTCACGGGAAACGGAATGGTATTTCTGGAAATTGACGGAGAAGTAATTGAACGTGAATTGCAACCCGGAGAAAAAATACTTGTGGATCCGGGGCATGTTGCTGCAATGGAGGAAAGCGTACAATTTGATATAGAAAGAGTAAAAGGATCAAAAAACATATTGTTCGGGGAAGGACTGTTCTTCTCAAGATTAACC
>MVAA01000016.1 GCA_003266105.1 Methanosphaera sp. rholeuAM6 | reverse complement strand
TAAAAATAATTTTGTCAAGTCCTCAACGTAGTATATGATTTTCAGGAGTTGAACTGTTCATTATATTTGTTTTATTATTGTCATTACTTTCAAGATGTATTCAGTCCATCTAATTCCCATGTGTTTATATAATTTTTCCATTTTCCTCATCTTCATCTTTTTATGATTTTTTTTCTTAATAAAATCTGTGTTTTGGAGTGTGATTTTTTTTTATTTGATTAACTTGGCTATTATACCCATACCCCCATAGGTATAATATATAATTTAATATTCATAGTATTTAATGTTTAAGAATAAAACAGTTAAAAATACCGAAAAAATCATCAAACAAGGTTTAAAAACAACAAACCAACAATACAAAAAAAGAATACACTTAAAAAAAGTGTATATAACAATTAATTAAATTGATTTTAACAGCTCATATAACTCTGGCAGAACCTTTTCAAATTTAACCCCATAACCATGATCAGGGTCATCAATAGTCTTTTCTATTGATTTTTTAGTGAATTCACCAGCAATTTTTGCAGAACAAGCAGGTTCCTTTCCATTCATGGAAGCTCCTACAAATGCCGAAGCAAAAACATCACCTGTCCCATGAGACACATAGTCTATTTTATCATTGTATACAATTTTAATGTTAGAAGGTTCATCTTTATCAAGAACAATCATACCTAACTTATCTTCCTTATGAGTGTCCCCTTTTAATATAACATGCCTTTTTGTGAACCGTGAAAGTTCGTTGGCAATTTCCAACATTTCATCTTTTGTAAAATCAGGTTTCCAATCCCTGTGTAATAAATAACATGCTTCAGTTGTGTTAGGAAGAATATAATCTCCTAATTTACATAGTTCCCCCATCTTATCTGCAAATTCCTGGTCAAACCCATAATAAAATTCTCCATGATCAGCCATTGCAGGATCAACAAACACAACTCCATCAGGTTTCAATCTAGAATCAATAATGTCCTTAATGTAATCTAATTGTTTGATTGACCCAATATATCCAGTATATATAGCATCAAAGTATATTCCTTCCTTTTCCCAATGTTTTTGGATGTCCGGAAGATCTTCCGTCAAATCTCTGAAAGTGTAACCGGAAAAACCCGCAGTATGTGTGGATAAAACAGCTGAAGGAAGAACCGCCGTTTCAATTCCAAAAGCTGAAACAATAGGTAATGCTACTGTTATGGAACATTGGCCGTAACAGGAAATGTCTTGAATAGTTAAAATTTTAGTTGTATCACTCATGTCATTTTTCACCATTTTATGTTTTAGATATTGTCTAGTCTACAGTATAACTATTTAATTATTCCTATAAAATATTTCCCATAATGAATAATGGACTATTTATCATTAGATTAAATCAAAAAACTTCGTAAATCAAATTTTAATTAGAAATATGGATAACCTATAATAATATCTCATTTCTATTGGAAAGAAAACGCTATACCTGTGGATTTAATCGAAGATTATCTATGTCATACAACATACAAATTAGTCACTAGCATACAATTAAAATTTTTATATTGATAATAATTATGAAATAAGAAAAATATAATAAATATACATATTTAACAAACAGTAAGGTGTGAATAGAAATGCAGATTGATACAATAACTCCCGTAATAAACAGATTTAACAACCTGATAGATTCATTAATAAAAGATTTTAAAGAATATAATTTGGATGAAGATACTATGGGATTTTTAGCTGAAAAAACAAGAAATTTCATAGGGTTTTCAGAATTGGCTTTATTTAATGTTATTTTTGGAGTATTAGATAATCTAAGTGATGCAAAATATAAATATGATGATGAAATAAATGAAACAAAGAAGATAATAAACAAAATCTTTGAAAATATGAATGAATCATTAGATACTATCTTAGCACATGAAGATGAAGAAGAGGAACATTGCCATGATCATGATCATGAACACCACCACTACCACATAGATGTGGATGAAGTTCAAGATGATGTGAATAAAATAATTGACAATTTAGGTATATTGAAGAAATTAATTGGTGGTATATGTGATATGATATTGCTGACAATCAAATACCATGCTGATGAAATTAAGGAAGAAGTATTTAAGAAAGAATACAATAACTTTAAAAAGAATATTGCTGATTTCAATAATGAATTTGAAGAATAATAATATTATTTGTTCAAAGACATGACAACAGGTCTGAAAGAAGAATAAACATTACAAGATATTAAAACACGGATTAATAATTAAAAGGAGGTAAAATATTGAATAAAAGAAGACTAATCATTGTTATGGGTATGTTTATTATTATGATTTTCAGTTTAGCAATAATAAGTGCAGCTGATACGAATCAAAATGGTGAATATAATAATATTCAATCAAACAATGAAGATCATGTTTTAGATGAATATGAAACTGATTCTAACGAATTTGATGATGATTCTATTGATGATTCTTCTGATGATGATTCTATTGATGATGATTGTATTGATGATGATTCTATTGATGATGATTCTATTGATGATGATTCTATTGATGATGATTCTATTGATGATGA
>MVAA01000063.1 GCA_003266105.1 Methanosphaera sp. rholeuAM6 | reverse complement strand
CTCAAGGTGTAATTCTCGCATACGATAACGCTTACAGAATTGGTCAAGCAATCGTAGCTGATGGTGAAGACAACTACCTCAGAGCACGTGCAGCAGCACTCAAAGCTATGGACTGTATTAACGAAGCTGTAGATCAAGGTAGAATCTTCTTAACAAGATTTGAAAGAGATACTCTTGATTCAACATACAAAACATATGAACAATTACCTGATGACTCAAGAAAATTCATCAAAACATGTATTAAACGTTACGGAAGAAAAGTTAAAGAACACGATATAAAACAATATAGTTTAGAAATGTAAATGTTCAAGAATAAAATAGGATGTGTGTACAAATGGAAAGCCCTTTAGAAAAATATTATGAAAAATTTAATAGTATTGAAGATTATGAAAAAATTGCAATAAGATACAACGTAAAAATCGAAGGTCCAGCTCTCAAACCTGAAGACGACCCAGAAGTAGTTGAAATCTTAGCAGCAGCAGAAGGTGAAACTAAAAAAACATTAGCATTAGATGTATTATATGGTGACAAAGATAAAACTGATGAAGATGTTAATAAAGCTGTAGAAGCTGGTGAAGATCCAATTGACCTCATCAACAATGCTTTAATGAAAGGTATGGATGCAGTATCTGCTTTATACACAAAAGGTGAATACTTCTTACCTGATTTAATGTTAGCAGGAGATGCAATGATGTCTGGTGTAGCAATTTGTGAAGCAAAACTTGGACACAAAGCAGATTCCAAAGCAAAAATTGTATGTTGTGCTGTACAAGGTGACCCTCACGACATAGGTAAAAACTTAATTGTTATGTTCTTAAACGCAAACGGATATGAACCTATAGACCTCGGTCGTGATGTACCTCACGAAACAGTTGTAGCAGCATTCAAAGAACATCAACCAGCAATGGCAACAGCAACAGCATTAATGACAACAACAATGACCGGATTCGGTAAAATTGCAGCATTAATGGAAGAAGAAGGATTAGATATCCCTATAGGATGTGGTGGAGGAGCAGTACGTCGTGACTTCGTAGAAGAAACTGCTCACTGTTTCTACGGTGTAGAAGCATACCACGCTCCAAAATTAGCAGATGCTGTTGTAGATGATGGTAAAACTTGGGAAGACATCAGAAAAGAATATGCAGCAATCGTTGGAGAATACGTAGCAGCATACTCCTAAATTCCATATAACATTTCATGGGAATATGTTTAAGATAAGTTTAGCGTGTTCTTATCTTAAACTTTTTTTACTCTTTTTTTAAATTCTGACTATAATATACTAAATTAACTTATCTATTTTTAAAAGTTTTTAAATACAGTTTTTCTTGTTTTTGTTATATTTTTCCTATTTTTAACTATAATTAGTTTTAGAATAATTTAAAATAATTATATATTAGAGTCATATTTATATTTTAAAAGAAACTATATTTAATTAGAGTAATATTATGTAATGACATATTACAATTAAATGTAATATTTTCTAATAAGAGGATGATAATATGGCAGAAGAATATGCAATAGCCATGGATATCGGTACAAGTGGTATTCGTGCTCAAGCAATTAATGTTGAAGATAATAGTACTATTTCAACAACAGTAACTTTAAGACACCCAATTCCTGGAGCAAATGTAATGGATCACTTACATTTTGCCGTAAATGTAGGTGGAGATCAAGCACACCAACTTCTCATAGAGGCAGTTAACAAAGTAGTAGACCAGTTAGGAATAGACAAATCCAAAATTATTAGATTTGCAGTATGTGGAAACCCTATACAATTATCATTATTCCAAAATATCGAAATTAGGGATTTAGCATTTTGGGGAACTAATGCAATGGAAAGATTAAACATTACTCCTCCAAAAAGAAATTCACAAATAGTTAAACCTGCAGATGTTGATTTGGATATTAATCCTGATGCTGATGTTTATATACCTCCAGCAATTAAACACGAAATTGGTGCGGATGCATTGGCAATGCTAGTAAAATCTGATGTAGTAAACAGAGAAGGAATATATTTGGTATCAGATTTCGGTACGAATGCAGAGATAGCATTAGTTATTGATGGGGAAATTTATTCTTGTTCAGCAGCAGCAGGTCCTGCTATGGAAGGACAAGCTATTGAATGTGGTATGTTAGCATCACCTGGAGCCATATCTGATGTGGAACCAGAGGGTTTCGATTGGCAAATTAAATTATTAGATGCAAATCTTAAAGTTGTTGATGGAGAAATAATGGATGTTGTAAACGGTACCGTAACAGAAGAAAGGAAAGACCAAACTAAAGCAAGAGGTATCACAGGTACAGGTGTAATTTCCGCTTACAGTTTAGGAACTGAGCAGGATATTATTTCTATTCCTGATATTAAATCTCCAAACAACAAGTTAAACTTACAGGATGGCGTATTTTTATCTGAAAAAGATTTAACTGAAATCGGTAAAGCTTTAGGTGCATTCAGGGCAGCTCACATTACTTTATGTGTAGAATCAGGTATAGAATTTGATGACATAGATGCAGTATACATGGCAGGAGCTTCTGGATTCTATGTTGATCCATTAAAATCATTAACTGTTGGTCAGATACCTGCAAACTCTTGGGATATTTATCAGATAGGTAACACTTCTCTGGCTATGGCAAGGGATATAGTGGAAAATCCTGATTTATTACAGGAGTTACAGGAAGTTGCAGATGGAATGCAGGGTAACCATATTACATTAGCTACTTCAGAAGTATTTGAAAAAATTTATGGTTTGGAATTAGCTGTATGTGAACAAAACATGCCTTTATGGAAATATGATGAATGGCTAGAAAGTTATGGTTATGGAAACTTACCTGATTTAGAAGAAGATCCTGAAATACACAGATTATATGAAAGTGATATTCCGGACATAGGAATTAATGGTTTATCCATCATTGAAGAAGTAGGAACAAAACTTGAAAATAAGGTTGAAGGATGTGTAAATTGTAAAGCATGTGAAAACGAATGTCCAGAAAATGCTTTAGTAATTAATGATGGTATTGCAACAATCCGTTCTGATTTCTGTAATGGTAGTGCATGTTTAAGATGTGAAAGAATCTGTCCGGATAAAGTATTCTTATATGAAAAATTATTCTATATTCAAGGAGAAGAAGCAACCCAATTATAATCTTCTCACAATTATCTTTTTTTCCAAATTTTTTTCTTATTATATTTTTAAAAGTTGCTATTATGAAAGCTATAGTTTTTGATAATGCAGGCACTATTCTTAAACGAGTAACTGCTTTAAAGGACATGTCAACAAATAATATCATTTTTGAAACAAACACTATAGGTATAGTTAATGAAAATGACGAAAGTTTAATACTTGTTTTTCAAACACCTACAAAAAAATTAATTCAACACGATACAACCATAATCAATTATTTAAAGACACATAAAGAATCATTTGAAATAGCTTATTCAAGAAAACCTTTTTCAAAAGAGGATGTTATAAAGGCTTTGGAAAACGATACAACGTTAATGTCTGAAATTAAAGATTCGGCATATGGATTGGTTAAAGAATATGATATAGAAATTTGTAGTGGCTCTGCTTTAATAATAGATATTAAAAAACGTAAAATAAACTATAGCTATACTGCTGGAGGATTCTTCTTTGAAGGCACTAAGGAACTCTTCCAAAAAATTAATGAAATGCCAATAACAATTTACATAGCTTCGGGAGACAATAAACATTCCTTGGATAATATTGCTTCAATTCTTAATGTAGCTTCTGAAAACGTATATGATACATGTAATCTAAATTGTAAAAAAAGAATTGTACAAAAACTCCAGGAAGACTACGATGAAGTTATTATGGTTGGAAACCAAACAAATGATTATTTGGCAATAAAACAAGCAAATATTGGAATTTTATCAACACAACAAGGCGAACAATTGCCTGAAAAATTATTGAACTGTGCAGATTACCTTGTTGATGACATAAAAAAAGTATTAAAAATAGTGGAAGATGAAGTTAAACCTTATTAATTATGATATTCTTAATAAAACTTCATTTATAATTTGTTCTTTATCATCTTCGTTTTTAGCAATAACATTTAAAGTATTCTCCAATGCTTCACGGGTAGGTGGTATTTGACCTAAAGCAATTAATGATTCAACCCAGTCAACTGTTGCTCTTATGGAAGGTTTTTTCGTCAAATCCAGTTTTCTGATTTTCTGAGTTTTTTCAACAATTTCCTTAACTAAATTGTCCTCAGCTGTAGGGACCCTTTTATTAATAATTGCCACTTCCCTATCATAATCAGGATAATCGATGTATAAATATAAACATCTGTCTTTAGTTTCATCAAGTAATGAACGTTGAGCATTTGATGTTAAAACAACAATTAAATCATTTTTTAATTCAAACGTATCTAAATCGTTTACAGTAATTTCCTTTTCACCTAAAGCCTGTAATAAAAAACTTTCTAATTCTTCATCAGCCTTATCAATTTCATCAATCAACAATACTGAAGGTTTTTCATTACTAAACGCAGTAAGTAATGGTCTTTGAATAAAAAATTCGTCAGAAAAAATTGTTAAATCTTCTTTATTCTCTCTTGCCATTTCCAGATATAGTAATTGTTTCTGATAATTCCATTCCCCAACAACTTGTTCAAAGGTTATACCTTCATAACATTGAATCCTAAAGAAATCACGGTCAAAACTATCGGCAATAGTTTTTGCTAACTCTGTTTTACCAGTACCTGGAGGACCCTCAATTAATATTGGTTTTTTTAAGGCAAATGCTAAGAATAATGTCGTATCAATTTGATCATTGGAAATATATTTGTGTTCTTCCAGTTTCCTTTTTATTTCTTCTATTTCTTTCATTAAAATCACCTTAAAGTTCTAATTTTACATTTGTTAGTTTCATCATTCACAATTAGAACTTTTTGTATCGTGGTTATAATCATAATAAGCTTTAATATTAGTGTATTTATAATTCATGTTTTATTATATTTTGTATTAATAGTATTTTTTCCCATCATTATTTCTATATGGATTTATTTTCGATAAATAGGTGGATTTTGTCTTATTTTCTTATTTTTAGTTTTTTTAGTTGTTAATTTTTTATTTCAACCAACGATAGTTCGAACTATTAATACATAAAAAAAATTTTATATAATATTTATTATATATAATTAATTATACTTATGATTAATTCATAATGCTATTTTTTTTGGGGGGATAATGGATTTGGTTGAAACAATCATGGACAGTCAAGAGGATAAAAGATATATTGAAACTAAATTTCTACATTCCTTAATCAAGGGAGTTAGAAATGTTTTTTTATTATGGTTATTGAGTAAGGAAAAAATGCACGGATATGCTATAATATCCAAAATAAATGAAATATATAAGTGTATGGGTGAAAAAGTAGTTCATGGAAGTACTATCTATCCATTATTACATTCTTTGGAAAAAGATGGATTAATAATCAGTTCTGAAGGATACAATGGAAACCATAAAGTAAAAATGTATGAAATAACTGAAAAAGGTGTGGCTACGCTGAATTCAATAAAAAAAGTTATTAAGCAACGGCCTGAAAATGATACGTTAATGTTGTACTTGGATGAAATGTTATTTAACGATGAAGAATTTGTATATGAGGGAGGTGGATAAATGAAATATGCAATTGAAACACATGACTTGGTAAAAGTATATGATAATGGTTTTAAAGCAGTGGATAATCTGGATTTGTTTGTTGAAGAAAAAACTATTGGAGGAATTCTTGGTCCGAATGGGGCTGGAAAAACAACAACAATTAAAATGTTAACATGTCTTATTCCAAAAACAAGTGGGGAAGCTAAAGTTGCAGGATATGATGTATCAAAACAACCAGATGAGGTACGTAACAGAATAGGTATGGTTCCACAGCTTGTTAGTTTATATAATGATTTAACTGTTAGGGAAAATGTTGAATTATGTGCCGATTTCTACAATGTGGACCAAAGCATTAAAGATAAGAAAATTGATGATCTGTTGGAATTGGTTGATATCAAGTATGCTGAAGATAAATATGTAAAGCAATTATCTGGTGGAATGCAACAAAAAACATCAGTAGTGGCTAGTTTGGTTCATAATCCGGACATACTCTTCTTGGATGAACCTACAGTGGGCTTGGATCCCACAACAAAAAGAGTTTTGTGGGATTTGATGGTGGAATTAAATGATGAAGGACGTACAATAATATTGTGTTCTCATGACATGTATGAAGTCGATAAAATATGTGACAACATAAACATTATCGATGCAGGAAAGGTAGTGGCCAATGACACACCACAAGGATTAAAAGATCAATTATTACATAACATGGAAGAAAACAATCAGCAGATAAGAAAATCCATTTTGAAACTGGAACAGGAAGGAATAGATGAAAACAGGGAAACAATAAATGGGCTGAAATCTTCATTGACGGATGAAAGTGAAATAGTCACAGTAATGGTATCAAATATCAATGATGACATGATAAATGCACTGGATGATTTGGATGTAGTAAATAAAGTGGATTTTCTTGGAAACGGTAGATTAATTATTAGTTTGAAACGTTCTGAAACATCCGTAAATCATGTGATTACAACAATACTAAATCAGGGTGGCAACATAGCATCTATCAAAACAAATGATCCAACACTAGAAGATGTATTTGTCGCAATAACTGCTAAACATAGAAAGGAGATTAAACATGGAAACTAAAAAAGTTTGGTGGATGATTAAAAAAGATCTCCTTACATTATGGAGACATAAAGTTCAATTCGTATCATTAATAATGTTTCCAATACTGATGATTGCATTATGTGGATGGGGAATGGGTGGAACAGTTGAAAATACCCCCGTAGTAATAGTAAAACAAAGCAGTGGAGACATTACTGACCAAGCAATTAACGCAATCAAATCGGATAAAACATTTGAAGTTAAAGATATTCTATCTGATCCGGATGAAGCAAAGGAAATGGTAGATAATGGAGAAGTCAGATCAGCAATAATATTATCTTCAAACTTTGAAGAAGGAGATTCAAAAAATGTTGTACTTTATATAGACTCGTCGGATCAGATGACTACACAAATGGTTGTACCAACAACACAAAAAATATTCTCTGCACTGTCCGAACAGATAGAGATGAGTAAAATAGCATCACCTAACAAAAATACGAATCAGTTAACATCGGCAACACAAGCAATAAAACTGCAGATAAACAAGATATATGGTGAAATTGAATATATAGATTACTTATTGCCGGGAGTTCTGGCAATGACAATGTTTATGTCATCCATGTTGGGTCTTGGAAATTCAATTGCCGGGGAAAGAGAACGTGGTGAATTAGCACGTTTATTCATGACACCAACAAGCGTATCATCAGTTTTAAGTGGAAAAATAATTTCACAAGTAGTAAAAGAAATGATTAGGGCTATAATATTGATATTGGCTGCAATGTTAATATTTAACGTAGTAATCAATGGAAGCATGGCCTTATTAATACTTGTAATGTTGGTTTCAGTTTTATGCTTTGTAGGATTTGGAATGATGATATCAGCAACATCAAAAACACAAGAAGATTATATACAAATAGTAATGCCAATTGCAATGCCTATGATGTTCATCTGTGGAGTATTTTTCCCTAAAGAAACAATGCCATGGATATTACAGAAAATATCTTATTTCTTGCCATTAACATATGCTGAAAACGCATTCAGGGCAGTAATGTTACAGGGAGCAGGAATAGGTGATATCACTATAGATTTACTGATATTACTAGGATTTACGGCATTGTTCTTTATTGTTGGCGTTGTAAGATTCAACAGAGATATTTAAGGAGGTAAATAATTATGAACAAAATCTTAAAAAAATACGGTATTTGTATAGTTGTTCTATTACTGTTAATGGGAAGTTTATCCTCTCTATCAGCAACACAATGGCCAATGTTTCAGGATAACTTAAAACATACAGGTTATGTTAATCAGGATTCATCATATTCAACCCAGACATGGTCTGTACAATTGGATGGACCTATAACTACAACTCCAGTGTTATGTGGCGATAAAATATACATTGGAACAGAAGAAGGAACACTTTATGCATTGGATGCACAAGATGGAACAGAGGTATGGACTTTCACGACCAACGGTGCAATACATTCTAGTTGTGCAGTATCGGATAATGATTTGTATGTTGGATCTGATGATGGATATCTATATTCAATAAACACATATACTGGTGATGAAAACTGGAAATATAAGGCAGGAGATAACATACAGTCTTCACCGGCAATAGATTCAAAAAAAGTATATGTGGGAGCAGATGATGGAATATTGCATGCAATAGACAGGGATAATGGAGACCTTGAATGGGAGTATAAAACAGATGACAACATTCAGTCTTCACCAAGCATTCATAATGACACAGTGTACTTCGGGTCTGATGATGACAAAGTATATGCAGTAAGTGCCGATGATGGTTCATTAGTATGGGAATACAATACGGGAGATGATGTAAAATCATCACCAGCCATAGCTAACGGAACAGTTTTCATAGGTTCAGATGACAATCAGGTATATGCTTTAGATGAAGAAAACGGTACTGAAGAATGGTCTTATAATGCCGGGTCTTCTGTAATATCATCACCATCAATTGATGAAAGACAATCAACATTGTATGTGGGTACAGAAAAGGGTAATATTTTAGCATTAGACATTCGTGATGGTCTTAGAAAATGGGAAGTAAAAACAGGAAACATGATAAATGGAACTCCATCCATATTTGGGACTAATGTTGCCGTAGGTACATCGGCAGGTAGCATGTTGATGTTAAACAAATTTACGGGTGAAAATATATGGACATATAATCCAGGATATATAGATAACTTTGCAGGAAGTATTTCTGCTTCACCTGTTACCAGTGGTGGATCATTATTCATGGTTTCGGAAGACGGATATGTATATTCATTAAATACTGACCAGAAAGTAGGTCCAACAGGAATTTATGCTTATTATCTACTTGCCATGTTGGTTGTTATAATAGCATTAGGGGTTATAATTAAAAAACTAGTTATTGACAAGAGAATTAGAAAATAATTTTCTTAATATTCTTTTTTTTAAAATTTTATTAGTAAAAAAGTATTTTTTGTTAGGGGTTTAAAAAAATTTAAGTAAATAGAATTATTTACTTAATCTAATTTCGATTGCAGATACATTGGAGGAGGTTCCTTCGTTTCCAACAATTTCTTCAGTACTAATGTCTATACTTTTTACTTCAACATCAGATATGAATCTGTTTCTAACGATTTCAGCTACATCTACTGCTCTACTAATAGCTCTACCTCTTGCTTTTAATATTACTTCTGTTACTCCACTGTTCATTTGTGTAACTACAGCTAATACGTAGTTCATTACTGGTTTATTTCCTATGTATACTATATTTTCTTCTGCCATTTTTGTTCCTCCATATTTATATTATTATTTATGGTGTAATTACTATTTATATTTTTAATGTAGTTAATACAATGTTTTTGCTTTTTTAAGAATAATTTACCAAAAAATATTAAAGTAAATTATAATTATTGTTTGTTTTAATCTCTCAGCATCAGTAATTTATTTGTTGAACTTAAGATTGCATCAATACTTGCTTTAACAATGTCTTCATCTGTTGCCCTACCAGTGGCCTTATTGCCTTCATCATCAACTGTAATTACAAACACTTCTCCTAAAGCATTTGTTCCACCAGTTATGGCTTCAATATGGTATTCTTCTAATTCGAAGGTAACTATTTCATTCACAAGGGATTGAATAGCATTTAAAGCCGCATCTACTGGGCCAACACCAGTTTCTGCACGGTATTTGATTTCTCCATCAAGGTCAAGTTTTACTGTTGCAGTAGGTAATGTACTGTCTCCAGTCATGACACTAATACCTAACAGTTTAATTCTTTCAGTTGTAGGTTTTCCCTGAATAGCTTCTGCTATAGATCTAAAATCAATATCCGTGATTGTTTTACCGGAATCTCCCATAGATTTTACTTTTGCAAACAGTTCATTGAATTGTTCATCATCTAAGTTTATATTGTACTCTTCCAGTTTTGATTTAATAGCGTTAGCTCCGGTTAATTTACCTAAAACAATTCTTCGTTTATGTCCAACTTCTTCCGGGTAGAATGCTTCATAGGTGTTACTGTTTTCCAGAACTCCTTGTACATGAATACCTGCTTCATGTGCAAATGCATTTTCTCCAACTATTGCTTTGTTTGGAGGCATTTTTACTCCAGAAATTCTTGAAACGGTTTCTGAGGTATTAACAAGTAATTCCGTGTTAATGTTTGTATGAATATTGTATGCTTTCTTTAAAGTCATTACAATTTCCTCAAGTGATGCATTTCCTGCTCTTTCACCAAGACCGTTAATTGTACACTGTGCTTGTTGTGCACCAGCTTCTATAGCGGCTAAAGAATTCGCTACAGCTAATCCGAAGTCATTATGGCAATGCACACTAATTGGTACATGAATTACTTCCTTAATGTTGGCAATTAGCTCATTCATCTTTGATGGAATTGTTACTCCAACAGTATCAGGTACATTTATTTTATCAACTTTAGCTTCCTGAACAGCTCCAAAAACCTCTAAAAGGTAATCAAGTTCTGTTCTTGTAGCATCTTCACATGAAAATTCTGCAATTAATCCATGATCTTTAATATACTCTACTGCAGAGACGGCTTTTTCCAGAATTGCTTCCTTACTCATTTTTAGTTTATATTCTCTGTGAAGGGGTGAAGTTCCAATGAATGTGTGAATGTATTCTGCATCGGAATCGATTGCTTTATCAATGTCGACAGTTAATGCTCTAGCTAATCCACTAATCTGTGCATCAAATCCTAATTTTGCTGCCTCTTTAAAAGTTCTTTGTTCTCCGGGAGATGCTGCTGGGAAACCCAATTCGATAACATCTACTCCGAGTTTGTCTAACTTTTCAGCTACTACTATTTTCTCATCAGTTGTTATCGTAACACCAGGTGTTTGTTCACCATCTCTAAGCGTGGTGTCATAAATCATAACATCTGATGGTGGGTTGTATGTCATTTATTTTTCACTCCGTTTATTTTATAATACTATTATTTGTATTATATTTATATAATATTATCTAATTTTTTATACAAATTTGGATTAAAAGAATTAAATAATACTTTTTTACTTATTTTTAAGACATAGCCAGGATTAATGTTGTAAAATTACGTATTCCTGGAGCTAATCCTAAAATAAACACTGCTAATTTCAACATATGGTTACTTGTTTTGTCATCAACGCCCTTATCAACAACATACAATATTAACAGTATTATGATGATTTTTAAGGGGTACATAACCAAAGAAGTGCCTGTTATATTTATCATAAATGTGGGTAAAACATGTTGTTCAGAATAACCGAAGAAATCCATAGCAACAAATGTGGATGTAGCATCAAATATATGGGCAGACAACACACTTAAATTACCCCTTTTACTCAATACCGAAAATTTATCTTTAATCAGATAAAACAATCCGCTGATAAAAAGCCATAAAGATAATTCAAACAACATGATATGGTAATTGATTCCATGACTAATCAACAAAACGATATTGGGCAGACAAATTAAAGTTCCCACAATTGCAATTACCTTTGAATATTTAACACCATAATGCCTTTCAATGAGAACACTTATACTTAATAAAACGATGGTCATTAAACCAATTGAAATATAGATTCCGGGAGTTGCAAGTAAATAAATTCTAGGATAAACATGATTATCCACTAAAGCTCTACTGCTTGAACCAAAAATGATGATTGGAATCAATGGATAAAGTAAATCTAATGGATCTTTTTCCAACTTACTGAAAATCTTAATAATTCCAAGAATAATAAGACCAAGCACCAATCCAAAAATAACAGTATTAAACGTGGTATAACCAGGATGCAGATAAAAAAAATTCTCCTTCAAAAAATCTATAATCATATGAATATCTTTAATAATCAAATCTAAAATAAATTATGTTAAAAAAATTAAACTGAATAAATTAAATACAATTAAATTATAAATATTTATAACAGAAACAATGTTGAGGGTAATTATGACAGAATCAAATAGTATTCTAATCAAAGACACTACAATAATTTCAGATGAAACAAAAAAAGCATCAATACTGATTGTGGATGATACAATACAGGAAATAAGTACAAAATTAAACAAAAATGATGCTGAAAAAGTAATAGATGGAACAAATAAGATAACAATGCCCGGATTAATAAACACACATTCACATGTGGCAATGACATTACTTAGGGGTGTAGGTGATGATCAAAGTTTACAAACATGGTTAAATGAATACATATGGCCAAAAGAAGCAAATCTAAATGAAGAACTGGTATATTTAGGATCCAAATTGGCAATGGCTGAAATGATAAAAACAGGAACAACAACGTTTAATGACATGTATTTCTACGTGGAAGAAACGGCAAAAGCTGTTGATGAGTCAGGAATACGTGCAGTATTGGGTTATGGGATGATTGACTTGTTTGATGAAGAAAAAATGAAATCAGAACTGAAAACCTCGGAACAGCTAATCAAATCATGTCATAACACTTGTGAAAACAGAATAAAAGTAGCAGTAGCGCCACATGCACCATATACCTGTTCAGAAGAGTTACTGGTAAAATCCAAGCAACTGGCAACAAAAAACGATTTAAAATTACATATCCACGTATCAGAAACCAAGCAAGAAGTAGAAGATATTGCAAAAGATAAAAAAGAAACACCCTTCAAATACTTGGATAATATAGGTGTATTGGATTCAAACACCATAGCAGCACATGGGGTATGGACAACGGCAGATGAAATGAACATCATAAAAGAAAAAGGTGTGTCAATAGCACACAATCCATCAAGTAACATGAAATTAGCTTCAGGTATTGCTCCAATTGCGGAATACCTGGAAAAAGGGATTAATGTTGGAATAGGAACAGACGGGGTGTCCTCAAACAATAATTTGGACATGTTTAGTGAAATGAAACTAACAGCATTCCTACAGAAAGTCAATTTATTGGATCCACGAGTGTTACCAACCAAAGACACATTTGACATGGCAACTAAAAACGGGGCAAAAGCATTGGGATTAAATACTGGAATTATAGAAGAGGGAAAATTGGCTGATATAATTTTAGTGGATACTTTGGTTCCACACATGACTCCTCTTAGAAATGCATTAAGTAACATTATCTATTCCTCATTAGGAACAGATGTTGACACAGTAATATGTAATGGAAACATTCTAATGGAAAATAAGGTACTTAAAACAATAAATGAACAGGAAATAATTCAAGAAGTCAATGAAAGGGCTTTTGAATTATAACCTCAAATTATTTTTTTGGGTATTGTGAAACAATACCACTCCTTTTTATAAAAAAAAGATTAATAATCATGAATCAAAATAGATTCATGAAAATATGTTACTGAATCCTGCATATGCAACTAATTTTTCGAAAACATCTTGAGGAACAACCATAATATTTCCTTTAGCATATTGGTCAGTAATTGTACTGATTAAATCAACTTTCTTACCACTGCTTCTGGTAGCATCAATAATACCATCGGCTAATCCTTCAACAGCATCGCCCCTAGTTGCACCATTTTGGTCCTGGTCGTTACGTAAGAAAGTTAATGAATCAATAGTAACCTCCTGACCATTGGAGTACACAGGACCAACAGCATTAATCATAGCATCTATAGCATCCGGGGTAACAACCACGACAATATCAGTGCTTGTTCCAGTGTTATATTCGACAATTTGTTGAGCTCTTTGCGTTCCTGCTTCTAAATCTGCAGTCCATAATGAATCATGAAGATACCAGTGATCAACTCCTTCGCTACGTAAATCTGGTGGAGGTGTCATGGATGGATCGTAAAGACCCCCAGGATATACTGGTGTAACTTCGCCAAGGGTTCCATCATTTAATTCGATTATGAAAGCCATGTCGACCCCACCGACACCTTCTCTTTGTTCGGTTGGATCAGCACACAATACTAAAATGTTATGTTTTCCCTGAAAACTTGCTTTTCCCTGTTGGTAATTATTATAGAACATTAATCCTGTTGCTGCAATAGCCACAATCAAAATAAGCACTATAATAAGAACTATTTTCTTCTTTGAAACCATGTTATTTTCCTTCCAAATAATTGATTTTATTAATATATTATATTCTATTTGTTCAATTATAAATTATCTCTTATTTGTGATACTTATTTTACTAATGAAATAAAGATATATTCAATATAAATTAATTGCAATCAAATAGCTATAAGAGGATATCATAATGAGAGTGCCTGAAAATGTAAGAAATACTCGTTGGTTTAATAAAGCGCGAACAATGAAATACAAGGCTGTAGATGCTAAAGGAAAATATGGTCATAAAGTTAAAGCAAACATAAAAGAAATTCTAAGAAAAAAAAGAAAGTTATCCGACGAAGAAAAACAGAGAATAATTGATTTAATAAATACGGATAACGAAAACAATAAGATACCATCCTTTAAAGACTCGCCTCTCGTATCCATAATAATCATTAATCGAAACGGTGAATCACACTTAAAAAGATTATTAAGCACAATTGATGATACTATACATTTAAACTATGAACTTATTATTGTTGATAATCACTCTAAAGACAACTCAATGCAATTAATAGAAAGCTATAAAAACTTACCAATCACGGTAATTCGAAACAAAAGCAATGAAACATTTTCACATGCTAATAATCAAGGGGTAAATATAGCTAAAGGGGAATATGTATTATTTTTAAACAATGATACCGAGCCATTGGATGGTTGGTTAAATCATATGATGCAAAGTATGTTATCCAACGAAAATGTAGGGGCTGTCGGTTCAAAACTAATATATCCGGATTGTAAAACTTCAAAAATAAACAAAGAAAAATCTTATACTATCCAACATTCTGGAATAATATTCAAAGAGGGTGATGGTTATATAAAGCCATTCAACCGTGATAATGCCGAAGAATATGAGGATGTTCTTAATAAAACAGAAGAAGAAGAAATAATTGCAGTTACAGCCGCATGTTTACTCATTAAAAAATCAGTATACCTGGAAGTTGGTGGATTTGACAATGAATATGTATATGGATATGAAGATGTGGATTTATGTTTAAAATTATATAAGGCAGGATATAAGAACATATACAATCCAAATTCAATTTTATACCATTATGAATTCGGAACTCAGGAAAAAAACAGAAACAAGGAAGTAAGAGACAGAAGATTAAACAATCAAAAAATCTTCATAAACAGATGGAACAAATGGTTAAGACAGGAATTGTTTAACGATAAAATAAAAAACAAAAGGATTTTCACAAATAAACCATTAACAATATCCTTTGTAGTCACACAAACAGATGAAGATACTACTGCAGGTGATTATTTTACCGCATTAACACTTGCAAAACAATTGGAAGAATTCGGATGGAAAATTAAATATCAGGCACGTAAATCAAAAGGAAAAGACTGGTATTTTGTTGATGAGGATGTTGATGTATTAATTTCATTATTGGATGCTTATGATTTAACTAAAGTTGAATGTGATAACGGACTATTGGTTAAAGTAGCATGGTTAAGAAACTGGTTTGAAAGATGGATTGAAAAACCTTCATTCAATGAATATGATCTGGTGTTGGCAAGTAGCCAAAAAGCATGTGACTATATAAAGGAAAAAACAGGAAAAAACACTATATTATATCCATTAGCATCAGATACTGAAATGTTCAACGAAAACATTCCTATTTCAGAAGAATATAAATGTGACTACTGTTTCACAGGTAGTTACTGGGATGCAAAACGGGAAATAATAGATTATTTGAATCCGGAATCGTTAGATTATGATTTTAATCTCTATGGTGCAAACTGGAATAAAATATCAAAACTATCCAAATACAACAGGGGATTTGTAAATTACATGGACATGCCCCATGTTTACGCTTCAACAAAAATAGTAATAGATGATGCAAATCACGTAACAAAAGAATGGGCTTCAGTAAACAGCAGAGTTTTTGACAGTTTGGCATCAGGAAAACTTGTAGTAACAAATGGAACATTGGGTAATGAGGAAGTATTTGATGGGCAGATTCCAGAATATCATTCCGAAGAAGATTTAACAAATATTCTAAAATACTATTTGACAAACCAAGGGGAATTGGAAGAAAAAATAAACAGTCTACGCAAAACAGTACTGGAAAAACACACATATAAACACAGGGCAAACACTCTTAAAACAGTATTGGAGGAGTATTATTCAAAACCGAAAATAGCTATAAAAACACCCGTACCTGATTGGAATGAAATATACAAATGGGGAGACTATTACGTTGCCGAAGGTTTGAAAACAGAATTCGAAAAGAAGGGATACGTTGTTAAAATACAAATGCTTGATCAGTGGGATGATTCAACGGATGCCATAGTCGATTATGTGATAGTGCTTAGGGGATTGTCATATTACAAGCCAAAAGTACAGCATTATAATGTAATGTGGAACATATCTCATTCGGATTTGGTATCGTTAAACGAATATGAATTGTATGATTATGTATGTGTTGCTTCAAAATACTGGTCGGAACAATTAAGCAACATGGTAAAAGTGCCTGTTGAATGTATGTGGCAATGTACTGATACTAACAGATTTTATCCAGAATATAATGAAAAATACGAATCCGAATTGTTATTTGTTGGAAACTCTCGAAAAGTTTACAGAAAAATATTAAAGGATTTGTTGCCGACAAAACATAATTTGTCAGTATACGGTTCTGATTGGGATGGATTAATAGATAAAAAATACATTAAAGGAAAACACATACCTAACAAGGAATTACATCAGGCTTATTCGTCATGTAAAATATTGTTAAATGATCACTGGCAGGACATGAGAGAAAAAGGTTTTGTTTCAAACAGAATATTTGATGGATTGGCATGTGGGGCTTGCATAGTTTCTGATTCAGTGGAGGGAATAGAAGAATTATTTTCAGGAAGAGTGTATACGTACAACAATGTAGAAGAATTAAATCAACTCATTGAAGACCTTTTAAATAATCCGAAGGAAGTTTGTGCGGATATTTCAGGTCATACATATGAAGACAGAGTTGATAGCTTCTTGAAGATTTTTGAATATTTCATAAATAGAAAGTTATAAAAATATTGTTAAATAGACCTTTAATTAATATAGTTTTATTTCAATTTTTAGGAAATATTTTTTTTTTAGAAAATGTTGTTCTAAAATCGAAGAGGATTAAGTATGAGTGAAATTCAAATTAAAGGACTAAATGATTTTAATAAATATAAATCCTTATTAAGTGAATTAGTCAGAAAAGATGTTAAAATCAAGTATCGTAATTCAGTTTTAGGGGTGTTGTGGAGTTTTTTAGATCCTTTACTTCGTATGGTTGTAATGACAATAATTTTTTCAACATTGTTTCATCGTGTACAAAATTATCCTGTTTATTATTTGAGTGGTCAATTAATTTATTCCTTGTTTGTTGGAGGTTCCTCTCAGGCAATGCGTTCTATGGTTTCTTCAGCTACGATATGGAAATCCATATATGTTCCCAAATATTTATATGTACTTTCAGCAGTTCTATCTAACTTTGTTACTTTTTCATTATCCTTAATAGTGTTGTTTGGGATAATGTTTGTTACAAATGTCCATTTCACAGTTTATATAATATTTGCTAGTTTACCAGTATTGATAACATTGGTTTTAACGACGGGGGTAGGTTTAATTATAGGTACATTGAATATATTCTTCAGGGATGTTGAACATTTATATAATGTGTTTACATTACTTTTGATGTATTCCTTGCCTATATTCTATCCGGAAGATATTATACCAGCATCTTTCAAATTCATTCACACATATAACCCATTATTTTATTTATTAAAGTGTATGAGGGATTGTTTCTTATATGGAAAATTATATAGTCTACCTGATCTTATATTCCCTGCAATAGCGGCAGTAGTATTTCTGATAATAGGAATTTTCATGTTAAAAAGATATCAGGACAGATTTATATTGTATGTATAAAAGGGGGAGTGTGGATTAATCATGTCTAAAGATACAGTTATTGAAGTAGATAATGTAAGTATGGAATTTAATCTAAGTGAAGAAAAAACAGACAATCTCAAGGAGTTTGTTATCAAATTACTAAAAAAAGAAGTGCGGTTTCAATCTTTCTGGGCATTGAATAATGTTTCATTGAAAATTAACCGGGGCGAAAAAGTAGGGTTTGTCGGTTTAAATGGAGCCGGAAAGAGTACTTTGCTAAAGATAATATCGGGAGTACTGAAACCTACAAAAGGTTCAGTTAAAGTGAATGGGGATTTAGCACCTCTTTTATCCTTGGGTTCAGGTTTTGACAATAATTATACTGGTAGGGAGAATATATTTTTAAACGGTGCTGTATTGGGTCATTCTAGGACAGAAATGAGTAAGAAATTTGATGATATAGTTGAATTTTCAGAAATAGGTGATTTCATAGATGTACCTGTAAAAAATTATTCATCTGGGATGAGATCACGTTTATCTTTCTCAATAGCTACTTCAATTAATCCAGACATATTAATTTTGGATGAAGTATTATCCGTAGGTGACATGTCTTTCCAAAGAAAATGTAAGGAAAGGATGAATAATATGATGTCAGATGCTTCATTGTTGTTCGTTTCACATTCTGTAAGTCAGGTAAGAAACTTATGTGATAAAGCGATTTGGTTACATAAAGGTTCAATAATCGCTTCAGGAGAAGTTAATGAAATTTGTGATCAATACGAAGCTTATGTAAAAAATCTATAATTCTTTTTTCTTTTTTTTAAGGTGTTTTAATAATGATTTATGATGTGGATTCATTAGTTACTGTTGTAATACCTAATTATAATAATATAACTCTTTTGAATAACTTAATAATCTCTTTGTCATCTTCAATTTCATTGGATCAGGTTATTATCGTTGATAATGCCTCACAAGATGGAAGTGTTGATTATATTCGGGAACATTATCCTGATATAACATTAGTGGTTAATGACATCAATAAGGGATTTGCATATGCTGTAAATCAGGGGATTAAATTAGTTAAAACAGAATATGTTATGTTATTAAATAATGATACAGTAATAACTGAAGATACTTTATTAAATCTAATAAAAACAATAAACATTCATCCAAATGTCTTTTCAGTATCCTCTAAAATGATTCAATATCACAATAATGATTTATTGGATGATGTGGGGGATGAATACACCATTATGGGTTGGAGTAAACGCAGAGGTTATAATCACAACGTTTCAGAGTATGTGGACGATGAAGAGGTTTTTAGTGCCTGTGCCGGTGCGGCGTTGTATAAAACGGCAATATTTGATGAAATAGGATTATTTGATGAAAAATTTGAAAGTTATGTTGAAGATATGGATTTAAGTTTTAGGGCAAGATTACACGGTTATAAATCATATTATTCTTCAAATGCAGTAGTCTATCATTATGGTAGTGCAACAACAGGTTCTAGATATAATCCTTTTAAAGTAAGGATATCTGCAAGAAACAATATTTATTTAATCTATAAGAACATGCCACTGTGGATGAAAATCGTTAATGGAATTTTCATATTGTTGGGCATATTAATAAAATACATCTTTTTCACAAGAAAGAATTTTGGAAAAGAATATGCTGAAGGAATAATGGAAGGACTATCTACTAAAAATCAATTAACGAAAACAAAAACCCCATTTGTCAATTCATTAAGGATTGAATGGTTACTAATTAAAAATACTGTCATGTACTTAAAATAGGTGTTCTCATGATTCTTTCAATAATAATAGTCAATTATCGTACTTATGAATTAACAAATCAAACTATTAATTCAGTTATTGATACGGTTAAAAACATTGATTATGAAATAATAGTGGTCGATAATAATTCGGGGGATGGTAGTTTAGAACGATTATTGTCAGACTTTAAAGATTTTGATAACGTTGTATTTATAAAAAACGATAAGAATGATGGTTTTGCAAAGGCAAATAATCTGGCATTTAAAGAGGTTGAGGGTGAATATACTTTACTATTAAACAGTGATGTAATAGTTAATGAGAATACAATAAATCAATCACTAAAATATGTTCAGAATCATCAGAATATAGGTATTTTGGGTTGTAAGGTCGTTTTACCGAATGGTGAATTGGATAAGGCATGCAGAAGATCTTTTCCAACTTTTGAAGTTTCATTTTATCGATTTTCAGGTTTATCAAAACTATTTCCAAACAGTCCCCGATTTAATAAATATAATTTATCTTACCTGGATGAAAATGGAACATATCCGGTGGATTGTGTTGTAGGAGCGTTCATGTTAATTAAATCCAGTATTATGAGACAATGTGGGGCTTTTGATGAATCATATTTCATGTATGGTGAAGATATCGATTTATGTTACAAGGTAAAAGAATTGGGCTATGACGTATATTACTATGGTGAATATGATATTGTCCATTATAAAGGAGCTAGTGGTAAAAATAAACGATTGTTGTTTGAATTTTATAAGTCAATGGAAATATTTTATAATAAGCATTATAGGGAAGAAAATTCAGTTATAATCAATATAATAACATATTTAAGCATTTGGAGTTTATATTATCTAAAATTGATATTTTTATCTATTCAGAATTTATTTTAATTTTTCTATTTTTAATAAATCGCTCTTATTTTTTTATAACATTTTTATCATATGAATTACATAAATTATTATTATTTAAAGTGATATTATGATAAGGGAAAATCAACAATTATTCAATGTATTAAATGTTTTGTTTGATATTATTGTCTTAATTATTTCAACATTCTTTTTGTCTTCATCATTATTTTATAGAATAGTTGGTGTGGACTTTATGTTTGATTTTGAAGTAATATTGATGTTTTTAATAATTTTAATCCCTTCATATATCTTCTTATATTTCATGTTTTCTCTGTATACTCCACAAAGGACAAACAAGTCAATTTTCACTGAAGCATCAACCATTGCCGAAGTTAACATTGTTGAATTTTTATTCATGTCTGCAATAGTCTTTTTCAATGTACTTTCCATACCTGAAAACTTTCTAGTATTCTTCTTGGTAATTAACATAATATTGGCATCAATTGAAAGGGCAATTGTAAGATATTTTTTAAGAATGATGCGTTCCAAAGGTTTTAATTTAAAGTATATCCTGATTGTTGGAGCCGGAGAAGTTGGAGAAAATTTGGTTGATACCATTAAAGAAAATTCATACTTGGGTTATCAGATTATAGGTTTTTTAGATGATAACATAGAAGGTTCGGTTCATGGAATTGATATAATTGGTAAAATCGATGATTTAAACGATATTTTAAATTCCAACATTGTTGACAGGGTTATAATAAGTATTGCACCCCGTCATTATAAAGCTCTTGAATCATTAATGTCGTTATGTGAAAAGAATGGAGTACGTGCAGATATTGTTCCTGACTATTACAGGTATTTGACAAGTAATCCCAATATAGAGTTATTGGATAATATTCCTCTGATAAGTGCCAGATATCTTCCTTTGGATATTTTTTATAATAGTTTAATTAAAAGAATATTTGACATATGTTTTGTAGTGGTGGTTGCCGTAGTTTTATCACCGTTCCTGTTAATTGTTGCATTGTTTGTCAAATTCACCTCTTCGGGACCAATAATTTACAATCAGGAAAGAGTGGGTGCAGATGGGAAAATATTCAAGATCTATAAATTCAGAAGCATGTTTTCAGATAACGAATACATAGATGATAAGCATTGGACAAAAAAGAATGATCCGCGAATCACTCCTGTGGGCAAGTTTATTCGAAAATACAGTATTGATGAACTACCACAATTTTATAATATTTTTAAGGGGGATATGAGTCTTATAGGTCCTAGACCTGAACGTCCATATCTGGTGAATAAATTCAAGGAGTCTGTACCAAAATACATGATAAAACATCATGTAAGGCCGGGTATGACTGGATGGGCACAAATAAATGGGTATCGCGGAAATACTTCCATAGTTAAAAGAATTGAATATGATATTTATTATGTGGAAAATTGGTCCATAATTTTGGATTTAAAAATATTTTTCAAGACAATACCCACATTAATAAATGATAAAAACGCATATTAAGGTGTTATTATGAACAATAGTTTAAATAAAAATTATTATTTGCTTGTACCTGTTGTTTTGGCTTTGATACTGGTGTTAATAATAACATTATCCAACAGTTATCCTTTAAGTTGGGATATTTATACGCATATCAATTATGCCTTGTCCTATATGCATGATGGCATAACCAGTGTCGATTATCTTTTAAATGCACCAGAGGGTAAAATTATAGGTTATCCACCATTGTTTCATGTGCTGCTGATAATATTCTCTTATATCTCTGGGGGGTCATTGCTTGCTTCAGCAAGGGTAATTCAGGTAGTATTAACAGTATGTAATGTTTTTACAGTATGTTATGTTGCTAAAGAATTCTTTGATGAAAAAGTTGGTTTTTTTGCAGGGATACTGTTAATTTCCAGTTTCATGTTTACAAGATTTTTGTTACCTATTCCTGAAACACTCGCTATGATTTTTTTCACGTTAAGCGTTTACTTCTATTATAAAGCATCATCGGAAGCAAATTTTAGATATTCCCTTTTAGTAGCTTTCCTTTCACTGCTTACGTTGGCAACACATTTCTCATCTTTTGTATATTTAATGCTCTTATTGGTGGTGTTAACAATAGTTCAAACAGTGTTATTGAAGAATTTTGACGCTGTGGAGTACTATGCTTATGTTATAATTCCAATATTTTTCATTGGTATTGTAATGTTGGTGTTTTTGTTTGTAATAAGTCCTAGTTTTCTAGGTCAGTTATTAAAAGGTTTGTTTTCATTAATCAGCAATCCATTTGATCTATTTATGGGACAGGTTGCGATGGGTTTGGAACGCTACATTCGTTGTATAGGATTAATTCCTTTACTATTTGCAGTAATTGGTTTATATTATTCTTTTAGGAATAAAGAATTCTTGTTTGTTGCTTCATGGTCTCTGATTGCATTTTTAATAACTAATTTGCATTGGTTTGGAGTTCCAGTTTATACGTTCCGGTTGTTGCTTTATTTGATTGTTCCATTGGTGATGTTGGGTGGTTATGCAATACCTGTTCTGTTGGATTCATTTAATGTTTCTAAAAAGCATACCAAAATATTCATAATAGCTTTAATAATTTTATCATTTGGGTTGGGTATTGTCCATTTAAGTGACTCTTCTGTAACAAATTATAGTGTTGTCACAGAACAATCAACATATCAAATTGCCCCACCTACATTGGAAGAACAAGAAATTATAAGTTTCTTTGAAAACGAAACAACCGGAAATAAATCAGTATTGACAAATAATCTGTTCTTTGGAACGGTTATTTCAAGTATTGATGATATGCCGTTGCATTACGGCTTTGATATATACACTAACAAGTCATTGACAAAATCAAATTCAAACTCTCTTAAGGAAGAGAAAATAGGCTACATATTATATGATAAAAGTTTAATTGTTAATAACACATCAGAATATAATAATCTGGATGTAATCTATGTAAATGGCAGTTATTATCCTTCTTATTACTTTACAAAGGAAATAACCGATAATAATTTTAATAATATTAAATTATCCTCATCAGAAATAGTATTTGAAAATGACAGGTTCATATTATGCAGGGTAATTTAAGTTGAACATCTGTAATAAAACATTTGATTGTATAATCAATTTAAAAATAGTTCAATTTAAAAATAGAAATAAAATGTTGTGCGGTAGGAAAATATGATTTCCTACTGCAATTAATATTCTCTTTTTCTTCAGATTAATAATCCTCATTGACATTCACGTATAAATGTCTAATCTTGTATGGTTTATTATTATCATCATACAATGTGAAACGAATATCCTTTTGACCATTAGTCATGGTTAAATTGGTTTCAATGTTTTTGGTTTCAGAATTTTTTAAGCTTATGCTTTGCTCATCTATTGTTTTTTCATCAGTATCGTTTACAACATCTATTTTAAGTTTATATGTCATGTCCTTATTTTCATTGTTTGTAATGGAAACGGTTAAATTCAGGTCTTCACCACTAGTGAAATTATAGTATCCATCATTACCTAGTGTTTCATGAACTCCTTTTATCTCAAATGTTGTATTTCCTTGGAATAATGATCCTGGATTGTTTTCTGCATTATTATAATTACCGCTAGTTACAAGAATTCCTGATGCTCCAACGGCAATAATGGCAATGATTGTCATGATAACAAATATTTTGTTTAAACGATTATCATTGAAAAGGATTTGTTTTTTCTTTTCCTTAATTTTTATGTAATACAATGGTAAGAATATTACAAGGGTAATAACAACCAGTACTAATGAAACGTGTCTCATATTAAGGAAATGTTCAATCTGAACTAATATTAATCCGATAATCGAAGTAATAACTAAACTCACAAACACACTTATTCCAAGACGTTCAAGTAATCGAATAGCATCTTTATAAGGGTTCAGTATATTTAATCCTAAATATCCCGGTAATAAACAGATAAATGGTATACATAATCCAAACCATAATGGAATTACACTAAATGGTGGAATTTCCATTCCAATGTATGATACAACACAGAATATTGCTAAAACATAAATGATACGAATCAAATGTTTTTCATTATATTCTTCAGGATTTTCAATTTTATGTATTGTTGTTTTATTCCTGACAAGTGCAATAACTAATACAATTATGGTAATAATTGATAAAAACACTAAAATACTGCTGACAGTCATTTTCATGTAATATACAATTGCCGTACTGATTAATGAAAAAATCAGACCGAAAGGAATGATTAGTTTAATTTGCCGGATAACATCCCTAAAAGATAACAACGGTTTCATTGCCTTTGTTGAAGCAATTCCAACAACAATGAAATCTAATGCAAACAACCCTACGAATAAAAAAGTATCATTAATATAATTAAATAAACTCAATACAAGAGGTATTAATGTTAATATGAATAATACAACCAATATTTTGGATGAATTATCAGCTATTTTTATCCCTCCTCCAAAATTCAAAGATATCTATTATATACTTATTAAAATTTTAATTCTTAAAGTTTATTGTTTTGGTCTTGACAATGAGAAAATGAACAAAAAACTTTAACTTTGAAAATAATAAATAACAATATCTTTTAAAACTTTTAATTAAATGGATTGATTTAATGTTAAACGTAAACACTTTTATAACGGATACAATTGGAACGGGAGGAAATATAAGGCAATCTAATGAAGATTTCTTTGTTGATGAAGTACCTCTGCAACTACCCACAGGAGAAGGACCAAACACATGGATGCATATAGAAAAAAATGGCAGAACAACTTTGGATGTAGTTTTAGACATAGCAAGAGCATTACATATCAGCCGAAAAAGAACGGGATTTGCCGGAATGAAAGACCGTTCTGCAATAACAAGACAATGGCTATGCATCAGTAACATAACACCAGAAGAACTGCCTGATTTCAATGAAATACTTCATAATGTCAGGATTTTAGAGATAACACAAAACCAGAAAAAGCTAAGAATGGGTCAACTAAAGGGGAATAAATTTAAAATAAACATCAGAAACACAAACGATCCCTCTAATGACAAAAAATCAGCCGAAGAAGTACTTGAATCATTAGGAATTACAGGGGTTCCAAATTATTATGGTTATCAACGTTTTGGTGAAGTAAGAAGTACAACCCATCTTGTTGGTAAATGCCTGGTTGAAGGGGATATAAAAAAGGCAGTAGACACTTATATTGGAAATCCGAACGAGGATGAACACAATCAGCCTTATGAAGCAAGAAAATTATATGATGAAGGTAAACTGGAAGATGCATATAACATGATGCCAAAAAGTATGCGATATGAAAAATCAATGATAAAGGAACTGATGATATCACAGGATAAGCATGGTGAAATTGTGGAGAAAGATTATATTAGGGCAATAGAATCACTTCCGAAACCGCTTAAAAGAATGTTTGTAAATGCATATGAATCATACCTATTTAACAAAATCGTGAATGAACGAGCCAAAATTGGGATAAATAAATACTATGATGGTGATATAATAATAGATCATGAAGAACATTGGGTGCATCAAATCAACAAGGACACCATCGAAGAGGATATAAACACTTTCAAACTTAATCCAACAGCTCCACTACTTGGATCAAAAGTGCCACTGGCTGAAGGTAAGCAAGGAGAAATAGAAAGAAAAGTTATCAAAGATGAAAACATAATAAAAGAATCATTTGCATGTCCAAAAACTCCAAAACTGGGGAGTAATGGCGTAAGAAGAAGTATAAGATTTAAAATAGAAGATACTCATGTGGAGCAACTGGATGATGGGATAAGTGTCGAATTTTTCATACCAAAAGGTTGTTATGCAACAGCAGTGCTACGTGAAATCATGAAAAAGAATGTATAATGGTTAAAAGATGAATATATTATCCATCTTTTAAAATTTCGGGAACATAACCCTTTAACAATAAGGACAGGGTTATAACAGTAACAGAGCTTAAAGCCATAGCAAATGCACTATATTCTGGTCTGAAGAAAATTCCCCATGGAATGAGAATGCCTGCAGCTATGGGAATCAGAATAACATTATAAGCAAAAGCCCAGAAAAGATTAAGTTTTACTCTGGACATGGTTTTCTTACTAATTTGTATTCCGGCAACGGCATTTAATAAATCTCCATTGATTAATATGACATCACCCGATTCAATAGCCACATCAGTACCGGTACCGATGGCAATCCCTACATCAGATTTGGTTAACGAAGGGGCATCATTTATTCCATCTCCAATAAATGAAACAATCTTGCCCTCCGATTGTAATTTTTTAACATAATCTAATTTTCCTTGAGGTAAAACTTCAGAGACAACATCCGTTATTCCTACTTTTTGAGCAATTTTCTCTGTAGTATTTCTGTTATCTCCACTAATCATTGAAGTTTTAATACCCATATTATGAAGTTCGCTTATTGCCTTCATACTATTTTCTTTAACGGCATCCTCTACAGATATTATTGCAAGAGCAGCATCATTTGCCAGAAGTATGCTGGTTTTCAAATCCAGCTCTTCACTTTCCAAATCACTTACAACATCCTCACTTAGAACAATATTGTTTTCATCCATTAATTTCTCATTACCAATAAAGTAAGTAATCCCGTTTATTTTGCCTTTAACACCTTTCCCGGAAACATTTTCAAATTCTTCAACAGAATACAAATCATAATCCTTTTTATTTTCATTGTTAAATAATGCAGATGAGATGGGATGTTGTGATAACTGTTCAATTGAACGGGCAATCTTAAGAATTTCATCATCTTTCATATCTGAATAATTAATCACATTGCTTAAAACGGGTTGACCTACAGTAACAGTCCCGGTTTTATCCAATAAAACGTGATTAATTTTATCGGACACTTCTAATGTTTCACCATCCTTAATTAATATGCCATATTTGGCGGCAAGACCTACACCAACAGTCAATGCAGTAGGAATGGCAAGACCTAAAGAACAAGGACAAGCTACCACAACAACCGAAATGAAAATACTCAAACTGTATAGGAAAGGACTTCCTAAGACAACATACCATACAACAAACGAAATCAAGGCAATAATTAATATAACTGGTATAAAATACTTTATAACTTTATCAGCTAATTTCTGAATTGGTGGACTGGAATTCTGAGCATCCTGAACCATATTGATAATCTGGGATAATACAGTTTTCTCATTAGTATTTGTAACTTTAAACTTGAATGAACCATCCTTATTAATGGAACCACCAATAACTGTTGAACCTACATCCTTAAAAACAGGAACCGATTCACCAGTAACTAAGGATTCGTCAACATAACTTTGTCCTTCAACTAGTTTACCATCTAACGGTATTTTTTCACCAGGTTTCACAATAACAATATTTCCCTTTAAAACTTCATTAATAGGAACAGTAACTTGAACAAGTTTACCGTCAATCATTTTTTCAACAGTAGCATCAATGGATTTAAGTTCAACCAATTTCTTAATGGAATCAGAAGTTTTTCCCTTAGCCCTGTCTTCCAAATATTTGCCGAGCATTAAAAAAGAACCAAGCATGATACTGGTGTCATATAACATGAAATGGCTGGAACCCAATAAATGAAATGTACTAAGAACACTGGCAACAAATGACACACCAATACCGAGAGTATACATTACATCCATATTCAAATTCAAATGTTTTAAAGAAGTTAATCCGGATTTTATAATGGGATAAGAAACATAAATAAAAGGCAATATCGAAATGGCTAACATAATATAAGAAGAATCATGTCCCAAATCAACATTTCCAAACATAAGATACATTAATAACGCTGAAAAGAAGAAACCGATAATAATTCTATAAATTTTCTTTTTTTGACTTTCGGCATGTTTTTTCTCTAGAACATCATTATTAATAGAATTATTATCATGAATGCCCATATATTCGTAACCTATAGTGTTTATCCTATCCCCAATATCGTCAGTTGTAACAACATTGGGATTATACAGTACATCTGCAGTTTCCGAGACAAGATTAACATGGGTTGAATATACGCCAGGCATTTTTGATACTGCGGAGGTGACAGCTCGTGAACACATTACACAAGTCATTCCTGCAACGTTTAAGGTTTTTTTTTGACAGTGGCAGGAAAACCGATCATATCCAACGAACTTAAAATTTCTTCAACATCAAAATTTTCATCATCATATTCGACAGTAACTTCCTTTGAAGAAAGATCAGCTTCTACATTGGACACACTGTCATTACTGATTAATGTTTTCGTAATGGTGTTAACACAGGCATTGCAATGCATGTCTTCTACAACGAATGTGTCTTCTTTGTTACTCATCTTATTCACTCCTTTATAATTAATCAATACTTTTTCTTCTATATATTAGAGTTTACAGTTAAAGATATATATAATTAACACTGTTATGTACTGTCTGAAAAAGAGATTAGTTTAACACTGAAGTATGCAGTCTTTGATAAATGATTAGTTTTGGATTTATTCCTATTTTTTTTTACTTAAAGTAAATCATTACTTTTTTTCAACATTGACAGTATCTTAATTTAAGCTATAACATGATTTTGACATGTATGGTATCATTTAACTTTTTTTAGGACTAAAACAAGGAATGCTGGGGGGAACAATTGCCAAATATAATTTTTTATACAATGGGGTATAAATATTTATAATTCATCTTAGATATATAATAATCAGTAAAAATAATTAGATACAAATTAATTGATACTTTATTTTTTTTTCAATAATTAATATATTAAAATGTCATGGTATACAATTAATGATTATTTTTACCATAAAAGAATTCTTAAATGGATTAGGTAATTATTAAGATATCAGATAATCTTATGTTACATTCACTTAAATTATCTAATACATTTAGTGGAAAATAATTATATGTTAAGGTGATTCTAAAAATGAAACCTAAATATTTCATTATTTTCATTGCACTGTTAATAGCATTCACTTCAGTTGCTGTGGCAGCTGATGTGGGTAGTGGAGACACGGCAGGTGATATTTCAGCATCTGTTGCCGCAAATGATGTGGCACAGACTGTTGATGCGCCAGTTAGTGTCAGTGATAATGGAAATGATAATAAGATAATTAAAAATACGCAATCTGATGTAAAAACGGAAAATAGTCCTTCACCTGAGATACATAATTTGAATGACAGTAACTTTGATGAAATCATTACAAGTACTGGTTTAAATGGTGTAAATGATGGTGATGTTCTAAATTTAACTTGTGACATTACAAGAAGCAATAACTCTTATCTTATCGATAAAGCAGTTAGCTTTGAAGGTAATGGTAAAACAATAGATTTGAATACGGTATATGGATACAATATTGACGCATCATTATTAAGTCCTACATACATTGAATTTAATAATGGAGCATCCAATTCTAATATTACAAACCTAAAATTCCATAATACACAGGTATTCACAACAACTGCATCCAACATTACATTTGACAACATTAATGTAACAGTTGAAAATCAGGGTGTTGGAATGAGTACAGGGTACTTCTCAATGCGTAACGGTGTAATAAACATTACAGTCAAAAACAGTTACTTCTATGCAGTAAACAACACTGGATGTAGTGCAATAGTAATTACACTAGGTGAAAACTGTACAATAGACAATAACACTGTACTTGGTAGTGGTAAAGTTGGAAACCTCATATATCTTAACATGTATGGAGCAACCAACAATGCTAACAACATTACCAAAAACAGGGCAAACAAAATAACCAACAACATTATTTCCTGTACCGATGGAGAAAACATTTGCTGGGGTATCACAGTAACCGGACCAAGAAACGTTATCGAAAACAATACAATAGATATAACACCAGGACAATATGGTATAACAACCACATGGTCTGGAAGNNAAATTCTCAACAGGAAACTACAGTATAATAGAAAACAACACTATAAATGGTGCAAGTACAATCAATGGTCATGCTCATGTGACAAACAACACATTCCTTGCAGGAGTTGAAGTACATAACAATGTACGTTTCCACTCAAACGATGCAACAGGACAAACTGTAACAGTAAAAAAAGCAAATAGCTGCTTTAAAAATAATACAATTTATAAACTTTCCATGACTAAAAAGAAAGCAAATGCTACTTATGATTGTGGATTGAATAATATTACAGAATGGGATTATCAAGAATACTTCGTTGCATGTAATGGAAATTGTCCAAATTGTCAACCAAATAACAATAATACGTTATTAAAAAAATCAAATCAACAATTAAAAACAGAAGCTTCTGAAATTCTCTATCAGGATGG
>MVAA01000071.1 GCA_003266105.1 Methanosphaera sp. rholeuAM6 | reverse complement strand
TTCTACAAGATGGAGAGGTTCAATTTAGCCTGCCTTCAGCTATTGTTAAGTCATGGGGGGATGTTTCTGTTATCAAACTGTTTTTGAATCGGATGGTTGATAAGATTATAGTTTATCTGACCATCTTTTTAATTCTTTCAAATTCTTTGGAAGAATATTGTCCGCCGAAGACTCAAGATAACCTCCTTCAGATTTAATGTTTTCGCTTGATATTGAAGAGTTAATAAAATCAATCAAACCCCTGTTTCTAATTAAGCTCACACGTGGCTTAAGAACTGATGACCAGATGAAAAAAACCTTAAAAACAGTGTCCGGATGATAACCTCCACCTAAATCAACGCATAACACATCAATTTTACCATATTTTTCAGCAAAATCATATAATACCTCTTCATTTCTAACGTCGGCATTAAAAAATTTGATGTTAGCGTATTCAATGCCTAAATTATTCATGGCTTCAACACTTTCGGGACTGTTATCAAAGGCATAAACTGTACCGTCCTGATTTAGTCTGGAAATAATCTTGGTTGATGTGCCGATATGGCATCCGATTTCAACCACGTTATCCATTAACTTGACGTTATTTATCATGTCTTCCTGATATTTTTTCCTGTCATAACTAAGATGAATCATTGCTTATCCTCTCTTTAATAGTTTTTGCAGCCAGAACACCTGTAGAGTATGCCTGCTGTAAGTTGAATCCTCCACTTATTCCACAACCTTCCACAAGCTCACCAACAATAAACAGGTTATCCACTATCTTGGATTCAAAAGTGTTGGGATCTATTTCCTTTCTTTTGACACCACTATTGGTAACGAAGGCTTCTTTTTCAAGAACATGTGATACTGTCAATGTTAGTCTTTTCAGGTTGTCTCTTAACATAACACGTTGTTTCCTGTTAATCTGATTTAATATCGTGGATTCGTCAATATCCAGGAAATTAAGAAATTCAACACTCATCCTTTTTGGTAAATATTGGTGTAAATAAGTTTTAATGCTTTGATTAGAGTGTTTCCGGAAGTCCTTTTGTAGTCTGGTATCAAGTTCTTCATATGAATAATTTTCACATAAATCAAGATTAATCTTAACATCCTCTTTTTTTCTTAGGTGTTTTTCAATATCCATACTACTGTTTAGAATTACCGGACCGCTTATACCATTGTGTGTGAATATTATTGAACCATTATCTTTTTTAACTGATTTTTTATTGGCCTTTATTTCCAGTTTAACATCAATTGTCAGACCTTGAAGTTTTTGAGTCCATTTATCATACAGTGCTACCGGTGCCAGTCCACCCATCTGTTGAGTTAGCGTATGGCCAAGATTTTTGGCAAATCTGTAACCCTCACCTGAAGAGCCTGTTTTCGGATATGCGTTACCTCCGGTAGATAAAATCAGGTATTTTGATTTGATAATCTCTGAATCATTGTATTTGATTATAAAATAATCATTTTCTTTCTTTATTTCTTTTACAGTACAGTTAAGTTTGTATCTTGTTTTAGAACGGTTCAATATTTTTATAAGAGTTTCCTGTACACTACCTGCCTTGTCCGTCACAGGAAAAACACGGTCATTTTCTTCAACCTTAGTTTTGCAGTCATTTTTCTCCAGTAATGATATGATGTCCCTGTTGAAGAAGTTAGAGAAGGCGGTTCTATAAAAGTTTCCATTGTTATAGAAACTTTTCATGTACGTGTCAAAGCTTCCGTTGTTGGTCAGATTACATCTTCCCCCACCAGTAATGAGAATCTTCTTGCATAACATATCATTTTTTTCAAGTAAAACGCTATGTTTATCATTCAGGCATATTGCAGAGAGTATTCCACTACTTCCTCCACCTATTATCACGGCATTGTAAACGGTCATCTTATCATCCTTTGACAGTTGAAAAAAATAAAAAAGAAATTGCAGGTTAAGAATTTATATTATTTTAAAAAAATAAGGGAGTTTAATTATCTAAATTCATCCACACGTGGTATACTCTTTGGAATACTGTAATGTAACTTAATACAGTGAGTAAAATAATGGTACATAGCATAATATTATGTGATCCGCCAAAGATTGCAGCTAATAAAGAACCTGCAACAATAATTAATAATCTTTCAGCCCGTTCTGCGATTCCTACAGAACATTTTATTCCTTCTTTTTCAGCTCTTGAACGAACATAGCTCACAGTAAGTGATGAATGAATTGCTAAAGCCCCTAATATTGGATCCACATAGCCACTATACATAATACCTAAAATTATGGCGGCATCTGCAAAACGATCACAGGTTGAATCTAGAAATCCTCCAAATTTAGTCTTACGATTTTGTGAACGTGCAATTGCTCCATCTATAATATCACAAAATCCACTAATAATAATAAACACTGCTCCTGCAACTAAATTACCTGATGCAAATAGTACTCCAGAGAAAATACTTATGAACAATCCGACAATTGTTATAATGTTGGGGTTAATCTCTATCTTTTCACCTATTTGATTGGTATATTTATTTGTCTGTGGTCGTAATTTATCATTTAGCATAATATTATATTTATAAATTAAAATATATATTAATTAGTAAAAATTTTTATTAAAAATGATAGAATGACTGTATTAAACTATAACGATGGAGATAATCTTAAAAATATTGTTGATATTTTAAGGGAGGGGAAACTGGTTGTTTATCCTACCGATACGATATATGGTATAGCAGCAGATATAAACAATGTTCAAGCGATACGAAATGTTTTTCATGCAAAAAAGCGTTCTTTTGACAAAGCAATATCAGTATGTTTTCATGACATTCAACAATTGGAAAATTATGTTTCCATCAATGATAAAATTAAAGAAATACTTGAAAAATCACTGCCGGGTCCATACACGTTTCTATTAAACAAAAACACTAAAATAAATCCATTACTAACGGCTAAAACATCAATAGTTGGGGTACGCATACCGGATAATGTGATATCATATGAATTGACAAGGGAGTTTCCCGTCACCAGCACCAGTGCAAACATATCGGATTTTCCCACATCGGATAACATAACAGAAATACAAAAGCAGTTGGGGGGTAATATTGATGTTTACATGGATGTCGGTATTCTTAAAAACAATATTCCATCAACAATAATAGATTTAACAGGGGACAAAGCTATACTTGTAAGAAAAGGAATGGCTGATGAAAAATTATTGGATGAAATTCTAAAGATTAATCTATAATCAAAGCAATATAATATAAATAAGGAAGGGTAATTATGTCAGTAACAGATAAAATAGGTAATGAAATAGAAGTAGGATCATACATCATATACAGCAATGTCGGTACAATAGGGGAAGTTTTAGATATAAAAACGAACAAAAAAGGCTCATGGGTACTTATTGCAGTTGATGAACTTACCAAATTATGGTATAATACAAAATATGTTGAAATTACTGATGAAAAATATGCTAAAACAGTTGACACTGATAGTAAACAGGAAGAATTATCAGTTAAAGAAATTAAACGAAAAATAAAACAGAACGTAAGCGGTCAGATGAGTGGGGATGCAGTAGGTGGAGGATAATACTCCAGCTACATTATTTCACTAAGAATTTTATGAACTACCTTATCCTTTTTGTCATGGTATTTATAGTTAACCATTCTCGTTTTGCCGTCAATTATCTTATTAAGCTTATATAATTCCACGTCTATTGCATGATATGTTTGATTGAATTTGCTTTGATAATTTGTGTTCAGTTTATCCTTAGAATTAATTAAGTCATGATAAGCATAGCCGATACCTGATTTTAACAGCATATTATCAATATTGTACCTATCACTTTTAATTCTTTCATTAAGATTTTCCATTTCTTTTTTAAGGAGCTTTTCATGAATAGCTTTTTCTCTATTAATCCTTTCTTCAAATAAATCTTTAGTTTTTGACATTTTCTTTTGACTCCTCTAATATTTTTGCAATACAATATTTACATACGGATTTTTCATTATTAATATGATTCTTTTTGATTGGACAAAAATAATCCTTTCCATCATAATATATGCTAACATGTCCTGGGAATGCAGTGCCGGGTGGATGGACTGGTTCTTTAAGGAAGTATGTTGCGTATATTACTATTATATTTAATATATATGTAGGAACATTATTGTTATATTTTAACAGTTCGTTTACATTTTCAACATCATTGTCGCATAAGGTTCCATCATATGATCTTTTATCATTTTTTAATGAAGTAAACCTGTGAATCATCACATCCAGCACTGTTTCACCATATTCCTTTTTGTATTCTCCGGGCAAATACTTCTGTTCTTCAAGAAAATAAAAGGATAAATCATATAAATCTCTAATAGTAATTTCCTTTACTTCCCGTTTAAGCAGATTCTTCAAATCATTTAAACTAATGCCATGATAAACTTCAGTCATATTTCACACCCCATCATGGTATTTCGCAGTCCCTAAATCTTGTTCTTATAAAATTCAATAATGTTCTGGGCTGTGGTTTCACCAATTCCATCAATTTTAACCAGTTGACTGGCAGGCACGTTACTCAGGTTGCTTCCAAAGGCGTCAACAAGGCTTCGGGCTCTTTGGCGTCCGAGTCGTTTAATGCCAACAACCAATGGTATCAGATCTTCTTTAACACCATAATATAATCTGTTGCTGAGCTTATCGATTTCATTAAGATGCCTGTAATTTCCTAAAACTTCACAAATATCATAGAAATACTTAAGAAGATTGGATGCTTCATAACTGGCACGTCTTGTGGAAGCCGCGTAAACCTTAAGGTAGTTTTCTATTTCATACTCTTTATGCTCGTTTATCCATTCAATTAAACTTGCGGCGGTTGCTTCACTGTTCTGAACGAAGCTGACGTACACGTCATGTCTACTGAGAACTTCTTTGATATTGTCCTTGTTTGCCTTAAACTTGGTGTTGATCTTGGGAATATCCTTGGTTCTTGAAATCTCATAAATCAATGATCCAGCGTTGAATTCATCACCCATCATGTTTGAATAGTCCTTCAATTTAACGGCGGTTTTAACGGCATAATTGCTGCGTGATATCAGTGTACCGAATGGTGTAGGCTGTAAGCCTGAAGGTGACAGGCGTATTATGCCGTTTTGTATAAGGTACTCCAGGGCACTAGATATTTCATATTTTATGGATTCGTCACTGAATCCGTAACTCATGGTGTTGTATGTGTGGGATATTTGGAATCCGTAGAATGTTTTATTAAAGAATTCAATCAGTTCTTCAATATCCTTTGCAAAACCACTGGATACTTGTGTAATGATCTGTTTGAGTACGGCGTCATCGTTATCGATAAGTTTGGAATTTGTTACTTCTATTTCTCCATTAACATAGTAATCTTCCAGGTTAAATGCTTCGTCATATGTTTTGGCAATTAGATATGAGTGTCCTTCCGTATCGAAACCGGGTCTTCCTGCCCTACCAGACATCTGTTCATAATCAAATACCGGTATATTGGTCTGTCCCTGATCTGTCCACCTGTTATAATCCCTTATGACAACGTTCTTTGATGGAAGATTTACTCCATACATCAGACTTGGAGTGGCCGTAATCATTAACAGATTGCCTTTAACAAATTCTTCTTCAATTATTTCCTTTTGTCTGTCAAATAAGCCGGCATGGTGGAATGCAATACCATTTTCCACGCATTCTGCAAGTTTGTAGCATACTTCTGTAGGTAGAGTGTTTCTTCTTTTTGGAACTTCAAGAATTTCCTCTGCAATATCCTTAAATATTTCCCTTTTTCCGTCAGGTATGTATCTAGAAATTTTCTTGGCCATATTCTGTGCCAATGATTCGGTGAATCTGCGAGTGGATACAAAGGTTAACATTTGTGAGGATTCGTTTAATGAGTCATTGAGGATTTTGAACACCAGGTTGTTCTTGTCTTTAGTGCCGAATTCCTCTGCACACAATACTTCCTTATGTAGGGGAACCGGCCTGTAGTCATGTGTCACAACTTCTGCTTCCAACCAGTGGGCCATTTCATCCATGTTTTGCAGGGTTGCAGATAATGCTATTATTCTTATTCCCTTGTTCTGTTCTTTAATTCTTGTTATGGCACATTCTATTGTTGGTCCTCTGGAATAATCGCCAATCATGTGGAATTCGTCGATGACAACCAGATCTATTTCATGCAACATGTTTAATGAGAATCTTGTCAATGCGTCGAATGATTCAAAAACCATTACTGAAATGTCCGAATTTCTTGGATGTTTGCCGACCTTATAGCCGTATTGTTCAAAGACCTTGAATTCCTTGTATTTTTCGTTCTGCAATGAAATCAGTGGAACGGCGTAGACTACTTTTCCGCCTGCCAGCAATACCTTTAGCATAGCCAGTACTCCAAGCACGGTTTTACCGCTTGCAGTAGGAATGGATATGATAAAGTTATCTTTTCTTTCAATAAAATCCGAGTCAATAACGGCTTGTTGTGCAGGATTATACTCTTCTATAAATGGATAACATTCTTTCATTATCTCCTGTATTTTTGGATCTATCTTGCTCAAGGTTCACACCCCTTCTTCTTTTTTCAAGTATGGTATATTCATTTTTGAATATTCATTTACTATCAGCTGTCTTGCATTTTTTCCTATTCTGTTTCTTTTTTCCTTATCTGTCACCAGATTATCTATTTGTTCCTGTAGTATTTTGGGATTCCTTGGAGGTACAATTATTCCGTTTTCATTGTTTGTTATTATGTTGGCGATATTTCCCGTATCTGTGGCTATCAATGCTTTGCCACACGACATACTTTCCAATGCCACAATGCTTGCTCCTTCGGATATGGATGGCAGAACCATAATGTCTGACTCGGGGATTATTTTTTCGGGAATGTCTGTTTTACCCATCAGATGGGTGTCTTTAAGATTATTGTTTTCAATGTACGCGTTCAATGATTCCTTTTGTGGTCCGTCTCCGTATATGAGTAGGGTGTATTTGGTTTCTGACAGTTTCTTGGCTTCCAGCAGGTAGTGTAATCCTTTCTGTTTGACAAGATTTCCTATAAATACTACTGTTGGTTGGGAATATTCTGTCAGTATTTTCCTTTCATTGTGGGTTGGTTTGAATTTATTTATATTTACGGTGTTTGGTGTTATTGCAGATTTTTCTTCAATTTCGTTTCCACACAATAAAACTGCCTTTTCTTTCAATTTTTCACTTACGAAATATACATTATCTGCTTTATTTAAAACATATTTCACTATCGGTCTTAAAATTTTATTGTTAGGTAAAATATTTATATCGGAACCATGTACNNAATATAATTTGCATGAATAACGTCAACATCATATTCATTGACAATCCTATTCAATAAAAAATAACCCGAAACAATAAATGAAATGCCTCTAAGAACAGGAAAATTGACACTGCCAGCCATAAAAACATTAGAAGGTGCTTTCACATCCTGTTTATAGGTCAAGACATAAACGTTATGACCTTCCATTCTAAGCTCTTCTTCCAGCTGTCTGGTGTATGTAGCAACTCCACCAACCTGGGGAGGATACTGTCCGACAATACAGATATTCATCATAAAACACTTCTTTACTTCCACGCGAATGGTATGTCCTTAATCCGGGAAGGATTTAAAATATCACCATTCATTTTAACAATAACGGCATAAAATTTAATATTGAACTTTAACTCACATAATTCAACAATCTTATCGGCAATTAACTCGAAAACATCGGTAGTGAGGTTTTTCTCATCAAGTATCTTGATAACGTCCTCTGTTGTAATGCACTCATAAATGGCCTTCAGAGTGTCGCAATCGGCACCGGCAAGACCGGCATAACATGTCATTATTTCACGGCGAGCATCAGCAACGCTTTGCTTGGTATTGAATATGCCCGCAGCAATTTTAATTAACTTGCCTGCATGACCAAAAATGGTGATTGAATTAATCCTTTCAGTCTTATCAGCTTCTTCCAGCATGTATCCGACAAAATTGCTCATTTCAATAATTGCATCATCATCAATAATCAATCGTTGCTTGGCAATACGGGTTCCAATATTTCCGGGCACAAACAGCAAATCATAATAATCATTAGCAATTGCCACATCAATCTGGACTCGTAACGAATCAGTATATGCCTTAGAAGACATCGGCCGGGCAATACCGGTGGTTCCAAGTACTGAAATTCCATCAACAATACCCAACCTGCTGTTCATAGTTTTGGGAGCTAATTTTCTGCCTTCGGGAATAATGATTTTAACAACTGCACCCTTGCCTTCAGGCAAATATCGTTTAACGTTTTCAATAATCATCTTACGTGGAACGGGATTGATGGCAAACTCTCCCACAGGTATTTGAAGTCCGGGCTTGGTAACACGTCCAACACCTTCACCGGCGGTTATTTCCACTTCTCCGGAATTATCCGTCAACGTTACTTCGGAAATAATTTCAATGCCTCTGGTTACATCCGGATCATTATATGTAGGCTTTATCACGGTTGCTCTTGCTTTTATGGCACTGACAGGTTTTGTTTCTTTAATTTCAACAACCAATTCTGAATTCGGAGCACGTATGGTCACAACCTCCGGTGACTTGTCAGTTATAGTTAACAATGCCGCAACACTGGCCGCTGTTGAAACACTTCCCGTAGTAATTCCGGATTTTTCATTGGAGTTTTTATGATGTTCCATTTTAATCCCAACCTGATATTATTTAAAACTGTTTGATATCTATTTAAATATAATATATGTAAAACATAGTTTAATTAGTTTATATAAGTTAAATTTAAAATCACTAATAATTTTTCTAATAAAAAGAGTTAAGAAATGGGGGTTAAAAAGATTATTTATCTCTTAAAACAGCCTTGTCCAGTTTTCTTGACAATTCTTCAGCAGTAGGAGCTCCGACAAATGCTGTTTTACCGTTTATAACTAACGTAGGAACAGACATTATCTGATATTCCTGTACTTTATCCATATTTTCTTCAACAAACAACTGTTCATAGTCTACTTTGCCTTCATATTTAGGAACTACTTCCTCTGCCACTGCAATTGCCATAGGGCAGTAAGGGCATGAATGTGATGTGAAAACTTCTAATTTTACTGTCATTATTATCATCTCCGTTTTTTTTTCATTAATATGATTAGTATTTATTATTTATCTATTTTCAAATATATGTATATGAATTGCTATAATATATATTAATAGCTATTTTATGGGACAGGATTTTCATGGTAAAAGTACGTTCACCAGCTTCAGCAACAGTAATAAACGCAATAAGTATGGGTAAGGGCTCAGCATTCGGTATACAGTTATATGTTACGGCAGATGTCACGGTAATAAACAACAGTGCCGAAGATGACGTAACAATCATTTGTAAAAGTTTGGATAATCCGGAAATGGACACCACCTTAATGGAATTGTGCGTAAAAAAGGCATATGAAAGGCTCTTGCAAATCCCGGATTTCAATTTAAGAAACATTACCATAAAGGTTGAAACAAAATCGGACATTCCACCGGGTTCAGGATTATCAAGTAGTAGTGCAACTTCTAATTCTGTTGTATATGTTACATTAATAGCACTTTTAGAAGAAGTTAACATGACTTTGGAAGATACCGACATTACAAAAGAAGAGATTTTAAACATGGGAATAGACGCTTCACTTGACTGTGGAGTAACAAAAACGGGTGCATATGATGATGCTTCAGCTTCTTTCTATGGTGGCTGGAAAATAACTGATAATTATGAAAGAAAAATATTATATGATTACCATGTGGAATATCAGAAAATATTAATATATATACCGAACAAATCTTTATATACTGCACAGACTGATGTGAAGGCAATGAAATCTTTAGCATCGCTTGTGGAAATAGCATTTTCTAATGCGGTAAATAAGAATATTGAAAAAGCTCTAACCTTAAATGGCTTCTTATATTGTGCAGCATTGAATTTAAACAGTCAAATTGCAATGGATGCATTAAAATCAGGAGCAAAAGCTGCAGGATTATCAGGAACAGGTTCTGCATTCACTATTTTAGTAGATGACACATCAAATATTGCTAAGATAAAGGAAGCATTATCAAAGTATCCCGGTAAATTAATAGAAACAAGACCGGACAATAAGGGATCTGTAGTGTTAAGGTAAAACATGTGGTAATATGGATAAATCAGATGCAGAAATATTGTTAAACGATTCAAGAAATAAAATTGATGAAATAGACAACAATATATTGAATCTAATTCTTGAACGCACATCCCTTGCTAAAGATATTATTACAGCTAAAAAAGCTTTAAATAAAGATTTATTTGACTCTTCAAGAGAAGAGATTATTCACAAAAAAATAAGAAATGCTTTAGCTGATAAAGACATCAATACGGAAAAAGTATTGGAAATATATGATTTATTGGCAACAATAAGTAAAGAAGAGCAAAGGAAATATCTATAAAAAAAATCATTACGATAATAAAATTACAAATAAAAAAAATAATTGGAGGATTGTTTATGGGAAATATAAGAACAACATTTGTAAAAAGAACAGCAAAAGAATTATTAGATTTACACGGAGATAAATTCAATAACGATTTTGAAAACAATAAACAAATGGTAGCTGAATACTCAACAGTATCCACAAAACACTTAAGAAACCAGATTGCAGGATACGCTACCCATTTATTAGAACAATAAGTTTTTTTCAACTTATTCAAAACCCTTTTTTTATATTTACTTATTTTATTTACAGTCATCTGATCTGCTTATTAATTAAAAACACAGTATTTCTGCATGATGACGTTGATTATTGCATTGCTTTGACTATTTTTTAATATGAAATATTCTTTAAAAACATTTAATGGAAACATTCTCATTAAAGGGCATTAATGCATTAAGGTCATTCATGTCAAGTTCATTTAAAAAAATAAAAATTGTTAATTGAATATGGAATCTAATTGTTCCTATTCAATTTTTTTGGGAGTTTAGGTTTTTAATTCGTTTAAGCAAATGTTAGTGTTGTTTTTGTTCCTGGGTATGCGTTGTATGCGGCACTTCCTCCGTATCCTAGTGTGTATGTGATTTTGTTTGTTATGATGTTTTGTGTGTATGTGAATGTTCCGTTTGCATCTGTTTTTGCGTAGTATGTTTTTCCGTTGATGCTTATTCTGACGTTACTGTTTTTGACTGCTTTTCCTAGTGCGTTTTTGAATGTTCCTTTGATTGTTAATGTTCCGTTGGTGTATGTGAATTCGTCTGTTGTTATTATGAGGTCTTGTTTTTCTATGTTGAATGTTGTGTTTG
>MVAA01000113.1 GCA_003266105.1 Methanosphaera sp. rholeuAM6 | reverse complement strand
TCTGTTTTCTTTGGCTGTTTCGTCGTAGGCAATCTTTTTGTTTACCTGCTTGTTCCTTATTTGGCATTATTATATGATATTGTCCTTCTTCATAGATTTCATGTACTGTTTTGTTAGTGTAGTATCCGTTATCAGCTAGTATATCCATATTTTGCATTATTTGTTATGCTTCATCACCTGTGAGGTTTAGTGCTTCTTGTAAGTTTTCTTCTGTTTTGTTAATCATTGGTATGAGTTGTTTTTGATCATTTCCATCTGTTGTTACGTCAACTGCTAATATTAATCCGTTTTTGTTATCAACTACTATTTGTTCATTGTATCCAGTTTGTGTTACTCCTTCTTTGTTTGGACTTTTACGTGCTTCAGGATCAGTATAATTTACTGTATTGTCTTTTGTTTTTTCTATCATTTTCTTGCATTTTTCTAGTTTTTCTACTTGTTTATGGGCTGTTTCTGGATGTTCTATTGCTTGTCTTAGTATTTGTTTTCCACAGAAGTTTAAATCATTATCATCAATTAATTCATACATTTCTTCATCATATTTGCTTTCATCATGGTTCATACTGTTTTTCATAGGTTTTTTACGAAAATCATCTAATATTTGCTGTTCTTCATCCAATTTTTCAGTTTCATCGGGTTTGATCTTCTTCACAATTTTTGGTTTTTCATCCGGTTTGACTTTGATATTACGCGATTCTCTTAAAGCTTCTTTAATTTGTTCTTTATTGTCATTTTCATTGCTTACTGTCTTATTTTCTCTATTTTCCAATGCTTTGTTTTCTTCCATATCAGTAATAATACCTTTACGAATAATATGTAAAAGTTTAACTATATCTTCGTTGGTTAAATTGTTGTATTTATTAGCATATGCTCGTGTTTTACTTCCATCAACACTTATACTGTCTAAATCGATTAAATTCCTGTTATGTCCATAATTTATTGTTTCCAGGAAAACTTTTTCAATCAAGTCACTATGTTCACGTTTAAAAGCTGCAATAGTACTGAAAACAGGAGTTTAAAAACCAGCCAAATACATGAAAACAATATTTTCACGAACAATACGTTCCAACTTACGACTACTATGAATTGAATAAATAGTACCCAGTATAATAATACGAACAAGCATAGCAGCAGGATAAGCCTTCTGACCAGGTGTATCAACATACTGGAAATCAATTTCACTAAAATCCACACAATTCACAATTTTCTCAATAAAAAAACAAACATGATCATCAGGAATCAAAGTCCTAATATCCTTTGGTAACAAAAATGTCTGACCAATAGTATCCTCTTGCAAAACCATAAATAACAAAACCAATAAATCTAATATACTATATAATATATTTATACAACATTATATATAAATATACTGTTTAATTATTATTTATGATTCAAATAAACTTGAATTAATAAAATATATTAAAAATAGAATATAATTATAAAATCATAACTTAAATAAAAAGATTTAAAGTAATAAAAAAATAGTCTTTAAAGAGAATTGTCACACAGCCTCAATTATTACAAAAAAATAAGAATATATGTTACATTTTAATTTTAACACAATGCCGTCAGGTTAATAATTTTTAAAATAATTTATTTGAGTAATTGATTATTATAACTTATTTATTTTTCATAATATTTATGATTTATAATTTATCTTTGATAGATGATATAATTCATTAGAATTAATGGCTAAAATATTAAACCTGAATAGTTACTTTGTTATAAGATTAAGAAAAAGATTCATAGATAGGTTGTAAATGAAGTTCTATCTGGAATCATCATATCACAGGTAATATCCAATGTACCATCAGCAATGCTTCTTACTGCATTCAGCAGTAATTATGAAGCAAATATTATATGAATTTATATTGGAGGATTTGGAACACTACTTGCATCAATGGCAAATCTCATATTATTTAATATAATCATCCACCCATACAACAAACATAAACTCAGTTATTTACTGGTATTCTCACACTTTACATAGTATTTTTACTATTGCTCCTAGGATTATATATAATAACTGGATAAAAATCATCTCCCATAATTACTTTCTATACTACCAAAGGTTAAATAATTAAATATCCAACGAACAGATATACTTTTACAAATAGATTAATCCTTTTTAATAAATTAATTTTATATTATAAAATAATATAATATTATAATATGCAGACAAGTAGATTTGAAACATTTTTTGATGCTATTATTGCAATAATCATAACTGTACTAATATTAAAGATACCACAACCATCAACTCCTACACCTGAAGGAGTATTAGAACTTAGCAGCACCTATATTGCATACATGATAAGCTTTCTCATACTATATAATATATGGTATTCCAATCATAACCTGCTTCAATCAGTAGATAATATTGACAATTCCACACTATGGATTTATGGCGTGATGACATTCATCATATCTTTATTACCCTATTTTACAATATGGCTTGCAAATCATGTAAATTCAATACCTGCAGAAACTACCTTTGGACTGATTTTTATCCTAACACACATACTCAATACAATAGCAAACCATACCATAGAAAGAAGCAATCCCCATATTGCAATTCGAGAGTTAAAATATAGCCAAACACTATATAATCTGCCCGCTATTATTATTATAATAGGATTCATATTAACATATACAATATATACACCAGGAATATATATCTGCTGTCTAATATCAGTAGTATTATGGATATTGATTGGACGATATACAAGGAAGTGTAAATGATGAAAACTGAAAGATTTGAAGCATTAATAGATGCAATACTTGCAATCATCATAACAATCATTGTACTGGAAATACCACTCGCACCAGAAGGAACATGGCAATCATTATTTGAATTGAAATATGAATTTATCATATATGCAATAAGCTTCATAGTATGCTTTAACTTCTGGAACTACAATAACAACATCTTCAGCATAGTAAACAAGATAGATTCTAGAGTAATCTGGTCCATGGGAATAACACTATTTGTATTTTCATTCCTACCATACCTAACAACATTTGTCGCAGAAAACTTCAACCTATTCTTTCCACAATTCATGTATGGACTAAGCTTTATCATAACCGCATTACTATCTATATTAATTGCAAAATACCTTAAAGAATCAGATCCAGAAAACATCACACTGCAGTTAGTATTACAAAATGATGATACATACATAACAACAATAATCATAGTATTTATAGGAATGATAATAGGATATCTGGCATATCCACCCGCAATAATTACAAGCTGCCTATTGTCACTGATTATAATGTGGATACAGCCAAAGATGAGAAAAAAAGAAATACGAATATAGAAAAAAAGTATTATGAGTTTTTAAGTTTATTATTGAACTTAAAAATCACTTCCATGATTTAAGACTCTATAAAAATCTCTTAATTTATTTTTATCATCTTCAGATAAATCATGCCAACGAATATATCTTATTTCTTTTTAATTCAAAATGATTTTATCATTTTTTTTAATTCTGAGAGTGTGCAACAATTATTGGGTTAATTGAATAATTGTTCCCTTTGTCTTGATTAAGATTTTTTACTTTTTATTCTATTTTAGGTTAAATCTATTAATAATTTATCATTTTCTTCATTATTTTCAGGTATTATTTTCTTTACTGTTTGTGGTTTTTCATCAGGTTTAACTTTAATATTCTTTGATTCTCTTAAAACTTCTTTAATCTATTATTTATTATCATCCAGGCTTAATTGTCTTGTTTTGACGATTTTCTAAAGCTTTATTCTCTTCCATATCAGTAATAATTCCCTTTTTAATAATATACAATAGTTTTACTACATCAGTATTGGTTAAATTATTGTATTTATTTGCATATGTGCGTGTTTTACTTCCATTAATACAAATACTGTCCAAATCTATTAAATCACGATTATGACCATAGTTAATAGTTTCCAGAAAAACTTTTTCAATCAAATCATTATATTCACGCTTAAAAGCAGCAATAGTACTGAAAACAGGAGTTTGAAAACCAGCCAAATACATGAAAACAATATTTTCACGAACAATACGTTCCAACTTACGACTACTATGAATTGAATAAATAGTACCCAGTATAATAATACGAACAAGCATAGCAGCAGGATAAGCCTTCTGACCAGGAGTATCCACATACTGAAAATCAATCTCACTAAAATCCACACAATTAACAATCTTTTCAATAAAAAAACAAACATGATCATCAGGAATCAAAGTCCTAACCTCCGTTGGCAACAAAAAAGTCTGACCAATAGTATTTTCACGCAAAACCATAAATAACAAAACTATAAAATATTTAATAAAAATAATTGTAAAATAAAAAGATTAAAACATGAAAAAATATTCACTTAAATGGGAGTTGTCGCACACTCTCTATTATACTGAAAAAAAAGTTGAAA
>MVAA01000019.1:1664-11526 GCA_003266105.1 Methanosphaera sp. rholeuAM6 | reverse complement strand
ATTATGAAACTTGTTTACTATGATAGAAATTTTGGAAAGCTTTTCGAAATAAAAGTCAGTAAACTTGAAGTTATAAATGAAGAAGATTTAATTGATGATGTTAAAAAGATAAATGATGACTATAAAAAGTTATTTAAACGTTTAAAAGAAGAAGTGTTTATTTTCAAGGCATTGGATGATGGTGAGGATTTCTATCTTAAATACTTTAACCACATAAACTATTTTGAACAGGACAACAACAATTTCAGAATCGGAAGCCGACTGTCACAGACCATAGCACGTAACGATAAAGCCAAAAATCTCATAAACATGCTCAGGGATATTTATAACGGCGGTGATGAACGTCAGGGTATAGTTAAGTACTTAACAAACAAAGGAAAATTATTCAAATCCCTTGATTTCAGATACTTCAAGATGTGCGACCAGATAATCTGTATTCACGAGGACAAGACGGAAGTCAGAATGTACAGGGAAAGCACGTTGAATGAAAAGGATTTGGGTGTTGCAATATACCAGAACAAAAGATTTGTTGAAGTCAATGAAAGGTATGCAAGCATCGTTTCCAAGTCAAGAGAACAATTGCTTGGTGCAGCACAGGACCTCAGGGGTGTTCCTAAAGAAATAGCAAAAACAATACTTGAACAGGTTACTGCGATTGAAAATCAGGAAAAACGTTCATATAAAACACCTATGGTTTCTTTTGATGAAAACGGGGACATAAGATACTATATTAATGCTGAAGGATCATACATCATCTACGACAACATGCCTGCAGTATTATTTAAAATCAAGGACCTGACACAGCAGGAAAGATCAAAAAGATTGAACGCAACCAATGCCGATAAGAAGATTCGTCTTCAAAGCACACTAAACGAACTGGGACATTATTCCAAAACATTCATTTCCTACGCCATTTATCCGGACAAGTTTAGCGTTTCGGAAAACTTCTATGATGTTATCGAAGATGATAACCATGATTTCGTCTTCAGGAAGGATACGCTCAGGGAGTTTGTCATGAGCGAAGACTTGGAACTTTATGACAGCATGATTGCATCATTAAGTCCGACAAATCCCGAAGTTGAATTCACGACAAGTATAATGACTCTGAAACTTAACATCAAATACATCAGACATTATTTCAAAAGAATTTATGATTCCGAGGGAAATGCAAAATCCTACGTTTCAGCCCATCAGGACATAACAGAAGAGGCATCATATTCCAATTCATTGAAAAAACAGATCTATGACAAAAACGAGATTATTAAAGACAAGGATATTCAAATCAAGGAAGCTCATCATTCCATTAAAAACAATTTAAACATTCTTCTGTCATTGATACATCTGGAAGAACATTACAATAAGGATTCAGAGGATATTGTTGAAGAAACCAAGAGTCATCTTAAGGCTATCAGTGTAATGCATGAAAACCTTTACAAATCCAAGAATCTGGAAAGTCTTGAACTGAAAAGCTACGTTGATTCCATTGTTAAGGCATTGTTCGAGATTTATTCATCAGATATCAGTTACGTCTCCCACGTTGATGACATTTCATTGAACGCCGACCAGGGAAGTTCTCTTGGTTTAATAATTAACGAGCTCATCAACAACACTGTTAAATACGCTTTCCCTGATGAGAATGATAATGCAACGGTGGAAATTAAAATTTCAAGAATTGACAAATTGATTGAAGTGGAATACCGTGATTCTGGTGTCGGAATTCCTGATGACATCAGTTTCGACAATCCTTCAACCCTCGGTTTAATAATCATCCAGAACCTAACCAAACAACTTGACGGTAAAATTGAATATTCCTATGATAACGGAGCCTGTTTCAAACTTGTTTTCAAGGAAAGAAATCCTGTTAAACTAGTTTAATTTAGACACAACCTTCCCCCCCACCTAATACGTTTTTTGTTTTAGTTTCCTTTTTCTCAGGTTTTCCACCATTTCATCCCTGTTTTCACGTACTTTTCCGAAGAATTTGATGGTGTTTGTACTGTTTGTTGCATCTATGAAGGTGTCTGTTTCTAGTTTTTCAAGAAATGTTATCAGTTCCTCCCTTTTTTCATCATCAGTCATTGGAGTAAAGTTTCCTTTTTGCATTTCATCTTCAAGCAGACTTTCCCTGTCTATTTTAAGCGAGTTTATCATAATCCTGTATGGTCTTGTTTTGCTGAATATCTGTGCGGTTTTAGTTGCATGTACGTGTTTTGGATCTTTTCCTGCCAGTCCGTTGAGGAAGATTAACGTGTATTTCATCCGGTTTTCATCAAGTTTTTTCATCTGTTCCAATATGTCCCTGCCGGCGTATCCCTTGTTCATCCTACGCAGTACACAGTCGTCACCGGATTCCACTCCTACTGTTATTCCATCATATCCTGCATCCTTTAATTGCCTGAGTTCTTCTGTTGTCTTGTTTTTGAAGCTGTCCACTCTTGCATATGCTCCAATACTTTCTACGAATGGCAATTTTTCATGTATCATTTTTGATATTTCAAGCAGTTTTTTTGTTGATAACGATAGTGCATCTGCCGATTGCAGCCATATTCTTTTGAACGTGTATCCATTGTCCTTTAGTTGCTGTATGTCCTCAAGTATTTCCTCATTTGGTGATACCTGATAGCTTATGTTCTTGTAGTATGTGCAGTATTTGCATTTGTTGTGTGAGCATCCGCAAGTTACCTGCAGGTATGTGCTTCTTGCCTCAAACGGTGGTCTGATGATTCTGCCTGTATTGTGCAATGTATTCACCTACTGCAAGAGTTTTTTGTAGTATGTACCGGTCTGGTATAATGCTCCTGCAGGATTATGTGCCAGTACCCTATCTTTTGTAATGAGTGTTGTGCATAATGCCTGTGAATATTTGTAGAATAGACTGTCATGTCCAACACACAGTCCTATTACAACGTTCAAGTCCGTGTTTTCTTTGTTTAACGTTTGTGCCTGCAGTATCGGGTTGCACATTATGTTTCCTGTTGTTAGTGTTTTTTCTTTGTCCAATCCCGTTATTTCGGTTTTCTTCATTGCCCCTATTTTGCATGCTGCCGAATATACTTCAAAATCATGTTTTTTTAGTATTTCTGCAAATGTTCTGCTTTCTTCCAGTAATCCTACGCATGTTGCTATGCCTATCTTTTTCATATTCAGTCTTTTGGCAAATTCTATTGTTTCCTCTACTCTTGTGTATTTGCAGTAGAATTGGGCTTCTATTTCTGCCGATACTCTTGATACTTCCCTGTTGTTGTCCTCCATGTATAACTGTTCTATTTTTGCTATGTCCTCTTTAGTCAGTTTTTGTGTTGGACAGAATTGGGGGTATGTTTTATCCTGTTTTTGACAGTTGATTATTGCACAGTCGCTACAGCTATTGTTTTTGTTTTCCATTTCGAATTCAATCCCAGATTATTATTAACTTGTCGTATGGTATTAGTTTTGGCTGTTGTTTTTATTCTATTTTTTCATCTTTTAGTTTTTGTTTTTTAATAACATTAGTATTACTTAAAATATAAAATAGTAATACTTATATACTATGGGATATAAATTATTACATGGTGATTAGAAAATAATTATGCGTATTTACAGTACAATTTATAAAAATTATACAACATCAATCCCTAAAAAAATCAGAGAAAAATATGATGTTAAATCCAAAGACACAGTACAATGGACAATTGATAACAAAACAAAAGCTTTATTTGTAGAATTTATAAATCAGGACAATCTCATAAATAAACCTTTTATAAACCTTTATCAAAGCAGAATAAGTCAATCAAAGTTAGTCAGCATACCTAAAGACATTACTAAAATAATTGGCATTGCTCCTAAAAATCACAGGCTTAAATGGAAAATCAAAAATGATAATCTGATTGTTGAAAAGATTGAAATACCCAGATTATCTGACCTGGACGGACTGATAACCAAGGATGTGATCTAATGATAAGTGCGTTACTTGATTCATCCTATTTGAAAGCATTGATTAATGCCAAGGACAATCACCATAAAACTGCATCAGACATATCTGAAAAAATAAGAGCATGTGATCAATTATACGTTCCCTATCCGGTTTTTATCGATGTCATGAATCATTTCGATTTTGCCGACAACAATACTAAAGAAATGATTGCATTTATAATCAATGATACGACTGTTGTCTTTAACGTTGACAAGACAACATACGTTAATGCATTGAAAAATTATTGCAAATCGGACTATGACTTAAATTTCACAGATTATATTTGTATTGAATACATGAAAAAAAAGAAAATTCATAATATTTTATCGTTTAAAGAGGAATTTGATAAAATTGAGGAGGTACAAAGATTGGAAAAATCTGATTTTTCCTATCAAAACACATATTAGTTTAAATACAAAACAAACACTTAATAATGATTAAAACACTAATTAAAATAATGTTCAATGTTATTCCGCGATTTAAAACTCAATTTAATAAGCAAATTTTTAGAAAAGAGTTAATTCGTTATACCTCTTTTTTAAAATACCTCTTTTTCTTAAATAAACTATTTTTATCACGTTATATTGCTTTTACATAACTATTTAATCTTTTTCATTTTGGATGATATAACGAACAAACTTTTGAAAGAAAATTGGCAACTTTTTAAGAAAATATTACAATACATGAAAATAATATTAATATTTAAATAGTACAATATACAAATGTACAACATGACATGAAAAAACTATTCAAAAAAATGACCTAAAACAAATACAACATAACTGGATAAATTAATCATGACATACATGGAACCAACATGGATTGAACTGATATTAAAAAGCGTTTAACTTAATTCAACTACAGGAATACTGTGCATATTGATATCTGTGCTATTGAAAAAAGTGATTTCACGGATTTTTAGAAAGAAATTGAACTCAACCGAGTTTGTTATTTCAACAATCCCTCTAAGCATTGTTCTAATACTACTATGTACTCTTGTGATAAATCCACTTATCTGGCACGAAAACAATGGAAAAACCAAGTGTTCGTACGGAAATAATAACAATAGACAATATCCAACCACGACCCGATTCCATTGAAATAACAGGAAAACGGCTATTACATAGACAACAGCAACCAATTACTGTTTGTAACAGACAATGGAAAGGAATTCACCAATATTGAAAACTGGATGTTCAACAAATTTGAAACAAGAAGCCTCTTTAACCAGCTACGAATAAACGATACCTACAAAATAAGGTACTACAGTTGGAGAAATGGACACAATAACGAATTTCCAAACATCCTAAGTATTGAAGAAAAAATAAACGAAAACAATACCCAATCAAATGATTGGAACAAATATTTTGGAGCATACAGCACAAAACGTGACTACAATCTTGAAAGTCAACAAAACATGAAGATATTTGAGGATGATTCTAATTGAACAAACCTTTCCCCACCATCTTCATTCAATCCGTTACAGTATTGTTTAAATCATAATATGAATCAGTTTACATGTCAAATATCATAGTGTAAAAAATAGAATTTTCTTAAAAAAAATCACCTCCTGAATAATTTGGTCATATTTAGTTAAAATTAAGAGAATAGAGAAAGGAGGCTCATCATACCTCCTTTATTATTTTTTTTTGGCAAAATTGTAAATACATTAAAGTTTTAAAATAATAACATGCATTACGTACAAGCCAAATCAATACTTTCAAAGAACAACTCCATGAACCTGTACAGGGGATGTTCTCATGGCTGCATATACTGTGATTCAAGAAGCAACGTATACAACATGCAGCATGAATTTGAGGATATTGAAGTAAAGCAAAACAGTCTGGAATTACTTAGAAAAGCATTGCAGAACAAGAAGGAAAAATGCGTAATAGGTACCGGCTCAATGACGGATCCATACATTCCACAGGAAAGGAAATTAAGGTATCTCAGACGAAGTCTCGAACTAATCAGCCAGTATGGTCATGGTTTCACCTGCATAACAAAAAGTGACATGGTTCTCAGAGACATTGACTTATTCGAAAAAATAAACTCAAACGCTAAGGCCGTTGTACAGATGACCTTGACGTGCCTTGATGATGAAGTTTCCAAAATCATCGAACCCAACATATGTACGACAAACAGAAGGATTGAAGTACTGGAAACATTACACGATGCAGGTATTCCCACAGTAGTATGGCTTTGTCCGATTTTACCATACATTACCGATTCACCTGAAAACATTGGCGGAATTATTGACAGATGTGCCGACGTTGGCGTAAATGGCATTGTCTGTTTTGATATGGGCATGACGCTTCGTGATGGAAATCGTGAACATTATTATGACAATCTTGACAAACACTTCCCAGGACTGCGTGAAGTATATCAGGAAAAATACGGTACACGTTACAGTATTCCATGTCCGAAGCGTAACGAACTGATGAAACTCTTCAATAGGAAAACCCGTGAATATGGCTTATTAAACAAGCCTGAAGAGATTTTCAGTTATATCGGCAAGATTCCATCCAAGAAGAAAAGTGTTCAGACAAAACTATTCTAATCTCTAAAAAAAGGTAAATTTGAGGGAGGGGAATAATCATGTTGGATTTAATATCTTATTACATTTCTTGCTGATGAGTATTTTTCATCTCCCTGGTATATTAATTCTATTTGTTTAACGTTTGAATCAGGATCAACATCCAATGTTATTGTACCGTTTTCATCTGTTTTTTGCTTGATTTGTGTTCCGTTGTCCAGTTTTATTTCAACATACTGTCCATAGAGTTTTTCATGATCTGCTGTTGTCAATTCTATTTTCACGCTTGAATTTTCCTTATTTATCTGTGTTTCAAAGTTGGTGTTTATCTTAGTATCGTCTGTTGTTGTATTGTTTCCTGTATCGTTGTAGCTTACATCATCCTTTAGTATTTGAGTGTTGTTATCCGTTGTTGCATTTTGTGTGTCATTTACTGTTGTATTTGTATCGTTGACTGTAGTATTCACTGTATTGCTACTAGTATTTACTGTATTATTCGTGTTATTATCTGTCGTATTGGTTGTATTGGTTGTGTTTGTATCGTTACCATCAGAGATAATTACTGTTATTGACGTGTTTGCACTGTTGTATGTGTCGTTGCCATCATACTTTATGCTTATATTATGCTGTCCTTTCTCTGTTAACGGCATTTCAACTGTTCCTTCAGCATTTGTTTTTTCCTGTTTATCATCGGCATTGTCTGTTATAATCAGCATAGCATCAGGTATTGGATTGTTTGCTGAATCTGTTAGTTTAATGTTGATTGCTTCCTTTGTTTGATCGTACTGTGCATCCAGTTTCGTATCCGTTTTGTTGAAATGTAGGTTAACTGTCTTTTCACATGGATTGTACATGCTGCTTCCAGGATAGCTGAGTTTTATCTGAGTGTCTTCCGTGTATCCTTCAATGTTTATTGACGTTTTACCGTTTGCATCGGTCTGTTGTTCAAGCTGTGTACCGTCCGGATAGGTTACCTTGATGACTGAATCATTTATTGGATTGTTATTTTCTGTTTTAAGCATTATTACTAGTGCATTGTCCTGGATTTGTGTTTCAATTTCTGTGTTTATCTTTTCTACCTCTATCTGTACGGTTGTTTGTGATGGATTGTATTCATCGTTTCCTTCATAGACTATTGTTACCGTTGTTCCTATTGTTGTTTCCGGCAGGTATACGTCAACATTTCCTGTCTTTACCTGTCCGGAGTATTTGACGTCATTGACCGTTATGCTTGTTGTTCCACTGTTTACAGCGTATCCGTTCGAGTCTGTGACCACTGCATTTACTATTATGTTTTCTCCATTGTTTGCTATGGATCCGACTTTTATGTCTGTGTTCAGCTTTTCAACTTGTGTATCGTTTGTTATCGGTTCTTCTACTGTGTTATTGTCTTGACCGGCCATGTTTGGTATCTGAAAATCTGATGGAATTACTGCTGAGAGTACCAGCATTAATACTGCTACTATAGCTATTGCTATGATTATCTTTTGTGTTGTGCTGAATGAACTGTCTTTTGGTGTTTTTGCAACATCCTTGTATTTTCTAACGGGGTTGTTATATGAATTCTTATCCAGTGGACTTCCACATTTTTCACAGTAGTGTTCATTTGTTTTATTGTAGTATCCACAATTATTACACTTCATATTTCTTCTTACCTCAATTATTATTGTTCTAATTTTATTATTATATGATGTACTTATTAACCTTATTGTTAAATTGTATGTTCAAAAAATAGCTTAATAAAAAAATTATATTATGTGGGGGTGATTATAGGTTTTTAGTATAATTTCTTCCTTTTTGCATATGCCCTGTTTCGCTTCTTCTCCAATTGCTTATAATCATCATCGGCATACTTGTTTTTGAGTCTTTGTGTTTTACCCTCAGGTATTACTGTTAAAAGGTCTATTGTATTCTTGTGACATGCAAATATCAGTCTGATTTCCCTGTATTCCTTGTTGGATGGTGCGTTAAAGACCACTTCATACTTGTTGTGTCCGCTGGTATCATACCTTAAGGGTTCTTCATACAGCACAGTATCCACTATGTAATCCCGTGAGATTCTGTACTTTTTTAATCGCTGTATGAAATGCGTGTTATCAAAGCACCATTCAATTGTTCCAGTGTCTCCTATTAGAAATCTGTCAAATACGTCCATTTTTATCCTCTGTTAGATTATGTTTTAGTGTCTGTTATTTACTGCATCACGTACTATCTGCACTCCTATACTGTATGCCTCTTCCAAATCTTTAGGGAACTGTTCCTCCAACTGTTTTTTCTTGGCCTTTTCATCAAACTTATGTTCATAGAGTGAGTAGTCCTTGAACTGGTATGTGTCATATACCTTCAGTGAGTATGGTTTTGTGAATGTGTATTCTATGAATCTTTCTATTGTATTGTAGATTGACTCCGTGTACATTTCTTCGCTCATTTGCCTTGTTACGTTCATGTTATATATGAATGCTGTTGGTTTTGGTGTTGCCAGCGTGTCTGATCCATAAACGAATTTAGGGAATATTAACCTTTCCAAAAAGCATCTCATTTGTCCGGATACGTTTCCAAAGTAGATTGGGCTTGCCAGTATTATTCCATCACTGTTCCATAGTTTTGGCAGCAATGTCAAAAGATCATCCTTTATTGGACAGGTTCCATAGTATTTGCCGTCTATCTTCTTACAGTGCAGGCATGACTTGCATCCCTTATAGTCGAGCGTGTAGAGGTCTATGATTTCAACCTTTGCCGTAATTTTTCTTCTTTCCAGTTCATCCGTTATTCCCTCGGCTGCTGAATCCAGGAGTTTTGCCGTGTTGAATTTCTTTCTGTTGCTTCCGTTTATCAGGTAGAATTTCATTTCTTGAATCCTCCACTAGTGTATGAAGTTGAAGAATGTTTTTTCTTCCCTTTCAGGTTTTATCGTGTCCTTAAGGTTTTTTATCATCCAGGCCATTGTTTTTGCCATGTCTCTCATCTGTTGCATTCCTTCAATGTCCTGTTTTACTTCTTCAGGTGTTTGTCCGTGAACTCCATTCCAGTATTGTCCTGATGCTATTGGCATCCTATTTATTGTAAAGTACTTGTTTAATCTGTCGAATGCTGAGGTGGAACCTCCCCGTCTACAGCTTACTACTGCAGCCGCTACCTTGTTTTCGTATGTTCCGCCCTGGTAGAATGCCTTGTCTAGTGCTGCTCCAAATGATCCGTTGATGTTTGCATAGTATACCGGACTTCCAAGAACGATTCCATCCGCTTCCTGCATTTTTTGTGCCAGTACGTTTGACACGTCATCATACACGCATTTTCCCAGTTTAATGCATGCTCTGCATGCCTTACATCCATACACTGCTTCCTGTCCTATCCAGAAGATTTCCGTTTCAATT
>MVAA01000019.1:0-1639 GCA_003266105.1 Methanosphaera sp. rholeuAM6 | reverse complement strand
TAATATTATTTAAAAATAGTTTTAATATAATGAAAATTTCTTTATTTGAATTAAAATATGTTAAAAATAGCTTAAAATTAATAATAAGTAGAATGAGTTTGATATTGTAAAAAAAATAATGGTTGAAAGATTTTATCGTGAGAAAAAAGGATATGAAAAAAGAATCGATAATATCTTCCCCTTTATCCTGTATATGGAGTTTCAAAAATGAACATAGAACAATCCTTTTGTTTCTACTTAGGAGTTGATGAAATGAATTATTCAATTTTTCCCTTGGAGATGGTAACGATTATGATTAGCCTAAAAGTTGATTTAAAATGATTTATACTATTTTTTAGTGATGCTAAATATGATAATTATATTTTTCCATTTAAAGATGATGTCAAATGATTATACGAATTTTCCATTCGGAGAGATTTGAAATGAACACTTTCGTTTTAGATAGAATTTGAAATGACAACCTTTTACATTCCGAGAGACTGTATCATGAATAATTCATTTTTTCCGTTTAGAGATGTTAAAAATGAATTGTTTAACTAATATAATTAGAGATTGATTTAAATGAATATCTTTATTGATTTACCCACAACTGCTGTAGAAGATGAACAACTTTTGGAATACAATTGTCAAACTTTTAAATCAGCAGTTCCCTTCACATTATTTTAACATTCCCTTTATTTAACGTTTAAGGAGCTAAAGTTCTTGAATTACACAATTTTTGTTAAAATATTTTATGTGAAACACCCAATTTTTTCAGTCACATATCTTCTTCGATAATCCACCTCACTTTCTTTTTAAGTTCTATACTATACTTTGGAATAAGTAGTATTTAAACTTTACTATTATAATATTCCAAATTAATAAAACTTCAAAAAATCGAATAGTGCCACTACAAAAAAAAGAATAACATGAAAATATAAAAATGACTATAAAAATGTTAAAATATAAAACAACCCCATAATTATCAGTATTATAACTTAAACAATAAGGAATATTATTCAAGAATAGGCCAATAAATTAAATCCAAATAAGGAAAAAAAATAATCATTTTAAATGTCAAAAAACAAATATAATACATAGATAGCAATGAGAATAAGACACATAATCAGCCAATCAGCAAAATTACCAATCAAAGAATATAAAATATTTATAATAATATTCCTGCTTAACACGGCATGTATAATGATTTCAAAAAACTTCTTTGAAATAGACGTAGGCCAATGGTCTGTTGCCACAATGATCATATCCACAGCCGTATCCCTCATACTAATAGGCATAATGATGAACATGACATACTACGTTGTATACGATAAACAATTTGAATTAAACATTAAGGAAAGCTTTATCGAGGGAACAAAGGAATATCTGGTAACCATGCATTATATCATACTGTCAGTTCTTTTAAGCTCACTATTCATAGTGCCAACCGGAGTTTACGCAAGACTTATGCACATACATGAATACATCATCAATATGGATATCAACACCACATTCATGACCATACATGAAATATCAGGTGAAATACCTGTTAATCTACAAATTAACCTACAGCACAGCATTCAATTAAACTTCCTGATATCACTCATCATATTCCTGTTCCTATCCTCATTCGGCTTATCCTAAAATGAATACCCCTACC
>MVAA01000077.1 GCA_003266105.1 Methanosphaera sp. rholeuAM6 | reverse complement strand
TCAAAGTTTTTAAAAATGTCCGGCCGGTCCTTTTCTATTATTTTACGTGCCAGCAACATTCCACAGGCTTTACCTCCTATCCTTCCACTTCCCACTAATCGATCGTATATTGTCATGTAATCTTCATATTCAAAGTATTCCATTATTTTTTCTGTCACCTGTTTGTCTTTTGCCATCATCATGTTGCACATCAGGTCACATTTATCCGATACGTCTATTCCCGAGTCATGCAGTAGTTTGGTTGATGTGAAGAATCTTTCCCAACTATCCGTGTTTTGTTCATTTGTGTTGCTTGAGTTGATTACTTTGTAGAAGTTGCTTACTTCCATTCCATCGGTTAATGCGGTTACATTTCCTGTTGTTGGATTGAATTTGTGTCCCAGGAACATTTCCTTTGAGTATCGGTTCCATACTTTTAATGGATGTACGTATACTTCTTCTTCATCATTTGAGTAAACATCAAGGAATAGTTGTGTTGTTTCTCTTATTTTGGCTATTGCTTCGAAAGAATGTTTTCCCCTTATTACCGGGAAGTATGCTACTGTGTCCAGTATGAATAAGTATGGACAGGTTACTCTGAAGAAGTTTCCCATCATTAAATCTGTTGACCATATTGACTGTAGGTCAGATAGGCAATCGAATACATAGAATGCATCAAATCCTTCTTTAGTAATTATATTATGTACTTCTAGTGTAAATGGTTCGAATTGTTTCATCGGGTCTACTTTATATATTTTTATCCCATTTCTTTCTATCATTGCAAATTCTGTATTCTTGTTGTTTCTTTCCCTTTCCAGTTCTTCCATGTCTTCATCGGTCATTGGTATTAGTGGTTCGTGCTGTCCGAAGTTAATGTATATGAGGTTTCTTTTATCTTTGAGTGCCTGTTTGATGTAAGGATTTACAAAGTATGAAAATTCTTTAAGGTTTGATACCTGCCATACTACATTGTCACCTAGACGTATATTGTCAAGTGTTTCATCTAATTCTTCGATACCGGATTTTATTCTTTCAAAAGCAACCATATGTTTTTCTCCATAATGTTCAGTAATTTTCTCAGTAAGCTTATTATTTTGTGTTTATGTTCAACATAGTATAAATATATAATGAATAATTTTCAATAATTAAAATAAACAGTATACAATAACTCTTTATGAATTTTGGATTTTTTGCATAATTACCTTGAAAGTATGGACAATACTTGCAAGAAAAATATCCTATCATTAACAAAACTAACATAATTAACGGAAAGATACTTCCGACTAAATAATTTTTTAACTTTTGAAAAACAAAGTAAATAATAACATAAAGAATATTTTTTTTAACTAAGCAAAAATTACAAAACAAAATTTTTTAGATTGATTAATATGGCAATACACCCAATAGAATTCAGATACGGTACACCAGAAATGAAAGCCGTATGGGAACAAGAAGCAAAACTACAGAACATGCTGAAAGTAGAAGCAGCACTAGCAAAAGCTGAAGGAGAAATAGGATTAATACCTAAAGAAGCGGCTGATGAAATAAACAGAAAAGCTACAACGCAATACGTTAAACAAGAAAGAGTGGATGAAATAGAAAAAGCAACCAATCACGATATTGGAGCACTAATGAAAGCACTCGAAGAAGTATGTGACAACGGTGCAGGAGAATACGTTCACTACGGATCCACCAGTAACGATATAATAGATTCATCACAGTCACTACAGCTAAAAGACTCAATAGAAATAATCCGTGAAAAAATCATAAAACTAATCAAAATACTAATCGACCTGGCAGAAGAACACAAAAATACTGTAACAATCGGCCGTACACACGGTCAACATGCACTGCCAACAACCTATGGCATGAAATTCGCAATATACATCGATGAACTGACACGTCAGCTCGAAAGGCTCAACCTCACACAGGAACACGTATGCGTGGGAATGATGACCGGAGCAGTAGGAACAACAGCAGCACTAGGAGAGACAGGATACGACATTCACGTGAGAGTATCCGAAATACTTGGATTGAACCCTGTACACATAAGCAACCAGGTAGTGCAAAGGGACAACCATGCAGAATACATTATGACACTGGCAAATCTATGCAGTACACTGGAAAAAATGGCATTAGAAGTACGTAACCTTCAAAGAACGGAACTTATGGAAGTCGGTGAAAAGTTCGACCCTGAAAAACAGATGGGAAGCAGTACCATGCCACACAAAAGAAACCCTATAACCGGTGAAAGAATCTGCGGAGTCTCAAGGGTAGTAAAATCATACGTCAATGCCGCACTGCAAAACAATCCCCTATGGCATGAACGTGACCTGACAAACTCATCATGTGAAAGAATTATCCTACCGGAATCTGCAATTTTAACCGATTACATATTGAACTTATCAATCAGACTCTTCTCTAAACTGGACTTCTATGAAGAAAACATTGAACGTAACCTAAATGCAAGTAACGGTCTTGTTATGGCTGAAAGATTTATGAGCAAACTAACACAGAAAGGCATGGGAAGACAAAGTGCTTATGCACTTGTCAGACGCTGCGCAATGGATGCCTATGCAGAAAATACAGGTCTTCGTGAAATGGTGTCCAAACAGGATGAAATACTCAAGTACATGAGCCAGGAAGAAATTGATGAAACACTTGATCCGCACACATATCTTGGAAGCAGCAGCAAATTCGTTGACAACGTTATTGAATATGCACAAAAGTTCATTGAGTAGAATTTCTTCAATTCACATTACCGTTAAGTTTGATTTGATGAAATCCTTTCCATTATTATTCTGTTAATGGTGGATTAATTAGAAAAACTTATTATTAAAGAAAAAAATATATTAATAACATAAGGTAATAATAATTAATGTAATGAAAAAATAAATAAAAAAACAATATGATTACAATAATTTTTTAAAAGAAAACTAAAGGAGAAGTAAGATAAAATGCAACAATTTTCAAGTGCAGGATATGACAGAGCATTAACCGTGTTCAGCCCAGACGGACGTTTATTCCAGATAGAATATGCAAGAGAGGCAGTAAAAAGAGGAACAACATCAGTAGGAATTGTTTCAAAAGAAGGAGTAATCTTTGCAGTAGACAAAAAGGTTAAAAGCAAACTCGTAGTGCCAACATCCATCGAAAAAATATTCAAAATAGATGATCACATCGGAACAGCAAGCAGTGGTCTTGTAGCAGATGCAAGAAGACTTGTTGACATTGCAAGAAGACAGGCACAGGTAAACAAGCTACAATATCATGAACCAATATCAGTAACCGGTCTTGCAAAATACATTGGAGACCTAGAACAGATGTACACCCAAAGCGGTGGAATAAGACCGTTCGGTATATCCCTGATTATCGGAGGAGTATCCGATGACGAATGCAGAATCTACGAAACAGACCCAAGTGGAGCACTCGTAGAATACAAGGCAACAGCTATAGGATTCGGACGCGACAAAGCATTGGAATTATTTGAAGAAAAATACACTGATGAACTGACCATTGACGAAGCAATAGACTTGGCAATAGAAGGAATTTACAAGGCAACAGACGGTAAAGTTGCAGATGACAGTGTGGAAATATCAGTAATTGACAAAGAAACAGCACAATACCAAAAACTGGAATCCGATGAAATAGACGTCTACTTAAACAAAGTTCTTGAACGCAAAGAACAGGAAAAGAAAGAAGCCGAAGAAAGAGCTAAAAAAGAAGCTGAAGAAAAAGAAGCACGTAAAGCAGAAATTAAAGCTCAAAAAGAAGCAGAAAAGTTAGCTCAAGAGGAAGAAGCCGAAGCATCTGAAGAAGAGGAAGATGTTGAAGCTCCTAAAGATGAAGAATAAACTCTTCATTTTCAAAACCTTTTTTTAACCACCACTATTTTTAAGAATTAATTATATCACATTCCCAACATGTTATAGATCAATCAATTGAAAAACTACTTCTAACATTTTTAACAAACATCATATCATGAAATACAGGACGTTGGGAAAGACAGGAATTAAATCATCAGTTTTGGGATTTGGAGCTATGAGATTGCCCCTTAATTCTGAAAATCCTGAAGATGTAAATACACGAGAAACTGTCAAAATGGTTGATTATGCCGTTGAACATGGAATTAATATGTTTGACACAGCATTGCTGTATCATACGAATGACAGGTCAAAACCAGGAGTGAGTGAAACAATCCTGGGACAGACACTGAAAGAGTATGGTGATGAAGTGCACATATCCACCAAAATGCCCTCATGGAACATTGATTCATGGAAATATTTTGACAATACGTTAAACAGTCATCTGGAACGTTTGGGCAGGGATTCCATAGAACTCTTCTTCATACATTCCATTAAGGATTCCTATTATGAGAGCATTAAGGAAAACGGATTGTACTCCTTTATCGACCGTGCCATTGATGATGGCAGAATAGAACATGCCGGATTTTCAACTCATGGTTCTTATAATCTTCTTGAACAGGTATTGTCCGACTATGATTCCTGGGAGTTTGTTTTGACACAGCAGAATTATTTGGATAATGAAGAAAACCCCGGATTAACCGGATTGAAGAAACTTAATAAGCTCAATATTGGAACAATGATTATGGAACCATTGCGTGGCGGACAACTGGCACAAAACCTGCCACCCAGTATAGAAGAAATATTTGACAAATCAGAACATGACTATTCACCGATAGAATGGGCTTTCTATTACCTGTGGGATAAAAGTGAAGTAAACTGTGTGCTAAGCGGTATGAGTAATTCAGAACAGGTAAAACATAATATTGAACTGGCCGATAATGCAAAAACTGGCATGTTAAGTAAGGATGACTACAGATTACTTGATGAAATCAAAGAGGAATATGGAAAGCTTAACAATATCCCATGTACCTCCTGCAACTATTGCATGCCCTGTCCCTTTGGAGTGAATATTCCCAAATGCTTCTATGAATACAATATGGACAAAGTGTCATATAGCAGCAATGCATCCATCCAGTACAAGTTCCATTTGCATGAGGATAGAAAGGCACATAATTGCACCAGATGTGGTAAATGCGTATTAAAATGTCCTCAATCAATTAATATCCCCGAACAGCTAAGTATTGTTGAAAAGCATTTTGGAGAATAGACAACACTCCTTTTTAATCCCCAACATTATTAACTTTTTTTGGCGTTGCAAAAATTATCATAATTATTATTTGATATAATTGATATAATTATAAGTGAACATAAGAAAAAAATTAAAGCAAAATAAATAATCATATTACTAGGTGAAATAAAATGGTAAATGTTGATGATGCAGTTATAGCAAGATTAGAAAGTTATGGTGAAAGATTTGAAATATTGGTAGATGCTGAATTAGCTGCAGATTATAAAAGAGGAAATGACATAGAAATAGAAAAAGTTCTAGCAGTTGAAGAAGTATTTAAGGACGCTCATAAAGGTGACAAGGCATCTGAAGAAAATATGGAGAAAGCATTTGAAACAACTGATGCTTTGGAAGTAGCCGACATTATAATTAAAAAAGGTACTATACAGATTACTGCCAACCAAAGAAGGAAAATGCAGGAAGAAAAGACAAGACAGGTAATTGCAAAGATATCTCAGGAAGCAATTAATCCACAGACAAAACTTCCTCACCCTCCAAAACGTATAGAAAAGGCAATGGAAGAGGCAAAGGTTCATATTGATCCTATGAAAACTGTTGAAGAACAGATTGAACCAACAGTGAAAGCCATTCTTACAAAGATACCTATCCGTATTGAGAAAGTACAGGTGGCAGTTAAAATTCCGGGAACATATGCCGGCAAATCCTATTCCGTAATCACGAATTTCGGTAAGTTACTTAAAGAGGAATGGGAAAATGACGGTAGCTGGATTGGTATTGTGGAAATTCCTGGTGGATTACAGGACAAGTTCTATACCGAATTAAGCGGTCTTACGCATGGTGAAGTAGAAACAAAACTTCTCAAATAGAGATTTTCTACAGTGGTAAAAATGATGTTCGTAGATAACAAACAGATTGTTTTACCGGGACATTTATTATCAGACAGCAAGCTTAAACTGGGCAGAGGAACTTTCAGGGAAGATGGGAAAATATACTCCAATATGACTGGAATCGTTTACATTGAAAGTGAACTGATTAGTGTCATACCCTTCAAATATACTTACAAGCCAAGATACGGTGACTTGATAATTGGCAGGGTTGTCAGTTCATCATATTCATCATGGACTATAAACATTAACAGTACTTATCAGGGATACTTGTCAACTTCAGAGTTATATGATAAGAATGAACAGAACATGAACCAGATAATTAATGTTAAGGACATCTTACTGTTAAGGGTTGCTCAGGTTGATGAAATAAATAGGGTAAAATTAACTATCAGATCCCATGGACTGGGAAAGTTTAATCAGGGCGTTATTGTCAGGGTTAAACAGCCTACAGTACATTTCTTAAGTGAGGAAAATGCATTTCTTACAAGTATGATACAGGAATATACATATACTGATATGATAGTTGCACAGAATGGATTAATTTGGATAAATGGTTTGAAAGAGAATGTTGATAAGATTTTAAAAATTATTGATGAAATTGAGAAGCAGCCATTTAAACACAACCTGATTAAAATCGTTCAGTCAAAAATTATTAACTTATGAGGATTATGGGGCAATTAATATGAAAGAACAATTTATTAGAAAGGATGGACGACAATTTAATTCATTGCGTAATTTAAAGATGGAAATTGGCGTACTGAACAATGCTGATGGTTCTGCATATATTGAGTGCGGCAACAATAAGATTCTTGTAGGAGTTTATGGTCCAAGAGAACTGTATTCCAAGAAACATTCAAAGCCGGATGGTGCTGTTCTAAGATGCAAGTATAATATGGCTCCGTTTTCTGTCAATGAACGCAAAAGACCCGGACCTGACCGCAGGTCAACTGAGATTTCAAAACTCATATCCGAGGCCATTACACCGAGCATATTCCTTGAAAAGTATCCTAGAAGTTCTATTGATATTTCCATAGAAGTGTTGGAAGCAGAGGGAGGTACAAGGTGTCTTGGTATTGTTGGTGCCAGTCTTGCATTGGCCGATGCTGAAATTCCTATGAGAGACCTGATTAGTGCCTGTGCTGTTGGTAAAGTTGATAATCACATCGTCATTGATTTATCTGAGGAGGAAGATCAGACTGGTCAGGCAGATATGCCTGTTGCCATTATGCCGAGAACCGGCGATATCACATTCCTTCAGATGGATGGTAACCTGTCTGTTCCCGAGTTTGAAGAGGCATTGCAGTTGGCTTTTGACGGCTGTTATTTTATCAATCAGATGCAGCAGGAAACTTTAATTAAAAAATACGGAGGGGAAGAAGATGGTGAATATTATCTCTGAAGTGTCCAAGGAAAAGATTTTTGATTTGCTGAATCATGAAAAACGTATTGACGAGAGGGATTTTAATCAGTACAGGGATGTTCGTATAAGAACAAATTACATTAACAAAGCTGAGGGTTCTGCAATGGTTTCTCTTGGTGGAACCACTGTCCTGGCCGGTGTGAAGGCACAGATTGGCACGCCTTTCAACAATTCGCCAAATAATGGAATTATCATTACAAACACTGAGTTACTTGCCATTGCCAGCCGTAATTTTGAGTATGGTCCTCCTAACAAGTTTGCCGTTGAAATATCAAGAGTTGTTGATAGAACTATTCGTGAGGCTCCTCTTGTTGATTTGGAACAATTGTGTATTGTTGAGGGAAGTAAAGTTTGGAAACTGCATATTGATATCTATATCTTGGACTTTGACGGCAATCTGATGGATGCCGCATGTCTTGCCGCTGTCAGTGCCCTTATGACCACAAGGATTCCCAGCGTGAAGATTGTTAATGACGAACTGTTTGTTGATGAAGATCATCTATCAAGGCTGCCAATCAAAAACAGAAGCGTTTTATGTACTGTCGTTAAGATTGATGACCAACTGCTTGTTGATCCCTTGTTTGTTGAAGAAACATTGATGGATGCAAGTTTATCCATTGGTTTTAGGGAAGATGGAACATTATGTGCCATTCAAAAGTGTGGTCTGGAGCTTATGAGTGTTCAGGAAGTTATGATGTGCATGAATCTTGCTTTTAATACTAGCAGAGAATTGTTTTCTATCCTTGATACCATAAAACAATAAGTATATATTAGATAAAAATTAAAGATATTATATAGTTATATTATAAGGATAATAGATTTTAGGTGTCTATTGCTTTAATTCCGAAATAATATTATTTTTTAAGCTAATTATTTGAAGTACAACAAGGACGTTGTTACTTTTTTAGTTAATGAATACAAAAGGGAGCAATATTCATTTAACATTTTTATAGGTTTTTGTTAATGAATAAAACACTCCATATTGTTTATTATCTTCAAAATATTTCAGAGAATATAGAAAAGATGAAATAATATTTCAAATATTAACTTAATGGAAGGTGAAAAAATGGTAAGAAAAAGTAAAGTAGGATCTACTGGACGTTTTGGTGCAAGATACGGTAGAAAAGCTAAAAGAACTGTCAAAGATATAGAAGACAAGATGCATGCAAAACACATTTGTCCTANNGTTGGAGGAGAATAATTATGTACAAATGCATTAAATGTGGACAGACTGTTGATATTAAAAAATATTCAGAATCCAAATGTCCAAAATGCAGATACAGAATTTTATTCAAAGAAGTTCCTGTAGTAAAACGTACTGTTAAAGCCAGATAAGTATTTTTTACTATTTTTATGAGGGATGAATCCCTTTAATCCTTTTTATCCAAAAATTAACTATTTTTTTATTATGATTTTATAAGATGAATTAAAATGTTATACAAAATAGATTCCGGACTGGTTATTTCAACCAGCAGGAAACCATCACAAATTACAAGAAGATTTGCTCAATTTCTGAAACATTACTTTAATGCCGTTTACATTAATCGTGGAAAATCCTCTTTTACAAAGATTGTTAATCAGGCCAAATCATATGACAACAGTCTGCTATTAATCATTACCGAAACGAAAGGCAATCCAAGCAACATTAATGTATATAACCTAGAAAAGGATTCTGAAAATCCTGTCAGAAGTATATATGTCAATGTTTCATTGCCATTTGAGAACAATACAGTAAATACCGACAGTGAGGATATTGTCTTTATCAACAAGGTAAGGGATTTTGATGACTTTTTCAATGGCTGTCAAAAAGTCAATCCCGACGAGAAAATAAAGAGAAACTGTATTGTTATCAGGGATGATGACGAGAGAGAATATTCAAGTGCATGTTTTATTGATAAGAATGGTAACGATACCAGATATAAAGTGTATGTTAAGGGTTTTAAGGTTGAAGAATAGATTTGCGTGATGCTTATGACTGAAAAGAAAATATTGGACAGTATTGAAACCGTGTTTAATATTGAATTTGACAGTGTTCATGATGCAGAGATTGTTTATAATTCAATCAGTCCGGAGGTTTCCTATGCACATAATGAAAGATCAACAACCGAAATTGAGTTGGATGAGAACAATATCGTTATCAGAATATTTTCCAGGGATGTTGTGGCTTTGCGTGCAAGCATCAATTCTTATGTCAGGTGGATAAAGTTATCCACTGAAATATTAAAAATTTAATATACATAAAAAAGATATATTATACTAGTATTGAAGAACGATTTTACGTTAATTATTTATTATTATTAAAAGAATTATTTTAGGTGAAATAAATGGATATTCAACAAAATGTACAAGAACAGTTAAATCAATTCCAACAGGTACAACAACAGGCTCAGTCAATTGCTATGCAAAAACAGACAGTTTCATTACAGATTAATGAAGCTAAAAAAGCTTTGGATGAGTTATCAAAAACCAGTGATGAACAGGATGTTTATAAAACAGCCGGTCCACTACTCATTAAAACCAACAAGGAAGAAACTGAAACTGAATTAAAAGACAGCATTGAAATGCTAGAAATCAGACAGAAAACTATTGAAAAACAGGAAAAACGTATTACAAGCAGACTTGAAGAGTTACAAACAAGTCTTCAAAGTGCAATGAATCAGATGCAACAATAGATAATTTTTCTATTGTTTTAACCTTTTTAACCACCAATATATTTACAACTAATTTTAAAGAATTATTAGGAGATTTTAAAAGTGATAGCATTAACGGATAAGGAAGTTGAAGAAATTATAGAAATAGCCTACAGTACCAGTGAATCCTACATCTTGAAACATGTTAACAAGAAAGAATTTGATGACATCAACATTACCATCAATTTAACACGTGGCAGTGACAGCTTTGACATTGACATCAACATTGATTTGGACAGTGATGCACAGTTACCAGATGATTTGGCACAGACAGCAATTGATCTTAGTCTGGAAGCTGTTGACGAATACGTTGAAAAAAGAAATGCACAACTGGATTAACATGATTATACCCGTTTTTGATGTAAAGGATGGCCACTTTGTCTGTGGCAAATCAGGAAAGCGTGACACATATTGCAAGCTCGGCAGTGTTTACGGTGACAGTCCACTGGATATTGCTGTCAATCTTATGAATGATGGTGCCCGTTACGTGTACATTGCCGATTTAGACAGGATTGAAGGTGTTGGTGACAATTCATCTTTTATATCTGAAATCAACAGTATTGTTCCTGTCTTATTAGACAATGGAGCCAATTGTGTTGATGACATTGTTTCCAACAGGGACATATGTACTTACAGCATATTAGCCACTGAAAGCATGACCAACATTGATGATGCATATGCTGTTTTTGATGAGCTGCCCTTTGAAACCGTAATTGTCAGTGTTGACATAAAAGACAACGAACTTTTAACCGGAAATAAGGACATTAGACTGGATGATGTCATTTCCATGATCAACACAGTTAAACCTGCCTATACAATAGTGTTGAATATTTCCCGTGTTGGTACTGGAAACGGCAACGTTGATGTGATTGTTAGGGATATTATAGACAGCACCCCATATACCCAGCATATTGTTGCAGGTGGATTAACCAATGAGAGCATCCGTGATTACAAGGATAAAGGCATTGACAACTTTCTTGTTGGAAGCATCTTACATGACGGTACACTACTGGATGAATATAAATGGTGAAAAATATGGAAAAAAGAATACTTGCTATAGGTGTGGCTACCAAAGATTATATTATTACACCTGATGATGAATATTCTCAAATTGGTGGAGCAGTATTCTATCAGACAACTACATTAAATCAATTAAATGCTAATGCAGAATCCATTATTTCAATAGGTCATGAAGATGTAAAAATGCTTGACGGCATTGAATGCAATAAGATAATAACAAGAGAAACAATGGAATACACAAACATCTATGACAAAAACTTTCACAGAACACAACAGGCAACACTACCCCAAAACCCGATAAAACCTGAAGATATTACTGTAAACCTTGAAAAAATCAGTAGCGTACTCCTGTCACCACTGTCCCCCTACGACATACCGCCGGAAACAATAGCTTATTTTAAAGAGAATGGAATACGAACCGTTCTAACACCACAAGGTTACCTTAGAACAACAGACAAACAAAACAACGTAACAGAAAGAGAATGGAAAAACATTGAAGCATACCTTGAAAACACGGACATAATCTCACTAGATGAAAACGAAGCAAAAAAAGCATTTAACCTTAAAGAACTTGAAAACAACAAAATAAAACAAATACTCCATGAATACAACCTGGAACAAATCATCATCACAAAGGCAGACAAGGGATCAGCAATCCATACTGAAAACGAAACATACGAAATACCCTCAATAAAAACAGACAATCCCGTTGATGCAACAGGCCTGGGCGACACATATATTGCAGCATACATTTATAAACTTGAAGAATGTGAAGACATTTATCTATCAGGAATGTTTGCATCAATAACAGCCAAAGAAAAACTGGAACAGCATGACCCATTAAAAACAGACAAAGAAAAAATAGAAAAAGAATTAGATAAGTATAGATAAAGAAACAAATGGAACTACAACAGCCAGAATAAACAATCCAATACCAACAAATAACTGTAACCTATTTTCCCCAAGTCCGCCAGTTAATATGAAATATAATCCTGCAACCGCAAGGATTGTTGGAATGATTTCAGAATACAATAATAAAAATTCCATAATTATAATCTCCTTTACATGATTTCCCTAATTTTTAAGCTAGTATTATTTATGAATTCAATATGATATACATTTTCTTATAATTTTTTTATAATATTTTCATCAGATCTATTAAACTACCCAATTCCCGTACTTTATCAGTACATTCCATCTCTTCCAAGATTTCCTTTTGTTTAGGTGTAATTTCAGAGTTAATAAGCATACTCTGCATACCCGCATTACAAGCTCCAAGAATATCCACATCAAAATTGTTACCAATCATCAAAGAAGAACCTGCCGTCACTCCAAGTCTTTCCATGGCTATGTTAAATATTTCAGGATCAGGCTTTTCAACACCTACAGATTCACTGGTTACTACATCATCAAAGAATGGATACATACCCAAACGTACCAGTTTTTCCCATTGCTTGAGCTCTTTACCATTCGTTATTAAACCAACCTTATATCCCTGACTTTTTAAGTACAACAGGATTGAAAATGATTCCGGTTCCAGCTTCAACATAGCAAACTTGGTATTGTGGTACGTGATAATACCGTTGACAATAATCAACGGATCCAATTTACCATTGATTCTTTCTACTAAAATATTAAAATGCTTATCATAATTAGAACCTTTTTCATTAATGATATTCATTAATTCACCATAACCTTCGTCTTCACTACATTTAAGTCCATTATGAACCATAGATTTAACTGCAGCACGACGTGCAATAGCGGCAAACCCTGATGTATCATATAATGTATCATCCATATCAAAAAATACTGCTCTTATCATATGTATATTAGTTTGATTTTTTTATTTAATAAAATTATTTTTATCTGAAAAAATTTAAAAGAAAGAGTTTAATAGTATGATTTAACTCATACTAATAAAATAGGAGTTTAAAATCATCATATCTTAAGGACAGTAGTTACTTTACCTGATTTGTAAAATCCGTTTTCACCTGAAATTAACAGCAGTTCATAGAGTCCCGGTTTGAGTGATGTGATAAATGACACGTCTATGATACCGTTTGTACTGTTTACATTATTCAGTACTGTTTTTCCATTTACTTTAATGGCCAATTTTGTGTTTCTTACCAGTAATTTGCCTGTTTCATCGTATATTTTTGCCTTGACTGTTGTTTTGCTTTTCTTCGTTGTTATGCTGGTGATGTTTATTCCCACTGCCTTTTTCTCTATGGTGAGTTTACCTGTTGCTGTGGCCTGTTTGTAGTTTCCTCCACCGAATACTGCAGTAAGATTGTACGTTTTTGCATCATACGTTGATGGGATGGTGTAGTCAAGTACTGCTTCGCCGTCAACTACCTTAGCATACAGTATGTTTCCCTTGTTGTCTGCCAGTGTTTTGCCGTTCAGTTTGAATGCTACTTTTTCACTGTTTATTCTGTCGCCTGAGGCATCTGTTACTTTGGCTCTTAAAGTGATTTTTTGTCCGGATTTTACAGTGATTTTGGATGGTGTTAATGTTATCTTGGCTGTTCCCTGGCTGATTTTTAGTGCACTTGTTGAGTTTGTTCTTGATGATGCGTATTTGTTGCTTCCTCCGTAGACTGCTTCGATGTATGATGTGTTTTTGATCCATACTGTCTGGACCTTATATTTTATTGTTGCCGTTCCATTGGATACTATTGCGTATATTGTGTTTTTGTTTTCATCCTTGAGTGTTATTCCATTGACTTTGAATATGACTCTGCCATCTGTTACGGCTTTGCCTTTTTCATCCTTGATTTTTGCTGTCAGTGTGACAACAGATCCTACATTTGATTTTATCTGGTTTACTGTTATGGTGGTGTTTAGTTTTGTAGTGTTTAGTAGTTTGTCAATGTAGTTGTTTAATTTCTTGATTTCCTTGTTGGCTGTGTCCAACTGTTTGGTTAAATTATTAACAGTATTGTTTAGTGTTTTTATTTCTTTGTTTGCCTTGTCGAGTTTGTTGTTAAGATTTTTGTTGGTGATTTTGAGAGTTGTAATTTCCTTATTTGCAGTATTTAACTGTTTGGTTAAATTATTAACTGTACTGTTTAATGTTTTGATTTCCTTGTTTGCCTTGTCGAGTTTGTTGTTAAGATTTTTGTTGGTGATTTTAAGAGTTGTTATTTCCTTGTTTGCTTTATCCAACTTGTTGTTTAATTGTTTGTTGGTGTCATTTAGTGTTTTTATTTCCTTGTTTGCTTTGGCTAGTTGTTCTGTTAGTTGTTTGTTTTGTTTTTCCAGCTGTGCTATTTTTTCATCTTTATCTATTTCCACGGTAAATACGATTGTGGCATTGGATGCTTTGTATTCGTTTGTATCGTCATAGTAAACGTTTATCTTGTAGTTTCCCTGTGACAGTTTGTTGTCTTCAAGTACTCCGCTGGTAGTGTTGGTGTTGATGGCTCCGGTTACTTCAATAGGTGTATTAGCTATCGGGGACTGGTATGCCGTATCAGTTACTGTAATGTTTATCTTTACGTTCTTTTCTGTGTTGTTGAGTATGTCGTATATTATGCTGGTGTTTCTCTGTTTTATAATGTTTAATGTGAACTCTGTTGAACTAGGATTTGCACAATCACTGTAGTATGTTACGTTTATAGTGTATGATGAGTCTAAGTTATCATAGATGTTTTCGAGTGCTTCGGCAAGGGTTGCTGTTTGGATGGTGTATCCATCCTTAACATTATGACATGTTAACAATTCGATGTATTCATCACCATCTTTTACACTTACATTAGCTGTTCCCCGCAGTCCACTTTCATCAGTAATATCCAGTTGTACCATATTTTTTATTCCTTCATAGTAATCATATGACTCCTTGTCTGTTGTAATTTCAGAGTCAGATATTACATTGAATGTTACAGTATTGGATTGTCTGTTACAACTGGTAAAGTAAACATTATATTCGCCAGGTTTTAAACCTTTTAAGGTGTAATTTTCGTATTTGACCGTAACATTTTTTTTTGTCATTGATGTATAGTGTAATATCATTGATTCCATCTGCAAAGTCAAAATAATAGTTGATACTTGTTGGTTGCAGGTTAAATTCTAGTTCAACGTTTTCACCATACTTGAACGATTGTTTATCATCTTTAACGGATAATTTAATCTCATTAAGACCAATATTTGTAGAATAATAATGATTATCATTAAACAGCCCATTCCAAAAACCAAATAAATCTATTGTTTCTTTGTTACCTGCAGTGTTTTCAATGAAATTATTACCACTAGCATTCAAAAACCCAGAGGAAAATATTGCACCACCACGTTCTGTTGCATGGTTTTTTGTGAAATTACAACCAATAATATCAAAATATTCCCCATTATTGTTGTCTATTGCTCCTCCCCAATCGTTTGCCTTGTTGTTGTTTAGTGTGGAGTATGTTACTGTTAAAGTACCGTAGTTTTCTATTGCTCCTCCATTGATTGTTAGACCATTTGTTATTGTGATGTTTTTCAGAACTAATGAACATCCCCTATTAATCCCGAATACTTGTGATTGATTTCCATCAATCGTTTGTCCATTTCCGTCAATGTTAAGTACTATATTGGAGTTATCCCATGTAAGCGTACCATTATTTATATAAGTACCTTCTTCCAGGAAAATGGTTGTATTTTCCGTTTTTGTTTTTGCCTCATTGAATGCTGTAACAAATGTTTCCCAGGAATTTGCCGTTAATGTACTTTCTTTTTTAGTGCTAAGATCTTTTGCATTATTCTTCTTTATAGTCTTTGTTAAACTTTCATCTGCCTGTATTTCATCTGTCATAGTATCTTCCAGTGATACTATCTGTGAATCATCCACTGCTTCAGTTACATCATCAGCAGTACTGGTAGTATTGTCTGATACTTCTGCTGCACAAACTACTCCCACTAAAAGTATCATTAGTGTTGCAAGTAGTAACATTTTTCCTATTTTTTTCATACTATCCTTTCACCCATTAATAATTTAATATGATATTATATATAATTGCACAACTTTTTCAAGTAGTGCTTTTTCTATTAAGTTAATAATTTACTATGATAGTATATATAGAGAAAGAATGTATTTAAGATTTTTTAATGAGTTGTGAAGTGTTGACAAAATATTATCCCATATTTTTTGGTATTACGTTTGACGTAATTGCTTTGAAATATGAATTGAACCTCTCCATCTTGTAGAAGATGGAGATTCTTGGGTTGTAAGTTTTTGTTGAACTTAAATATACCAAGCTATCCCCCACGTCCCGTGGGTTCTAAACATTATATGTTTCTTTTAAAAATATGTTTTTTGTATTATTGTTTATTTTTTGAAAGTATGTTTAAACCTTCTTTTAGTATGTTGATAGCCGCGTTGATATCACGGTCATGAGTGGTGTTGCAAT
>MVAA01000034.1 GCA_003266105.1 Methanosphaera sp. rholeuAM6 | reverse complement strand
TTCCATTTGTTGCAACATAGTATGTGGTTGCAGTTTTTACATCACTACTTTTTGTAGTCTTATTTATAACTTTATTACTTATCTTTTCAGTTTGTACAGTATCTGTCTTTTCATTATCAACCGTTTTTTCTATTTCAATTGATTGGGTATCTGTAACAGCAGTAGAATTACTCTCTGCTGCTGATACGGCAGATATTGTGAGACATATTACTATTAAACTAACAAAAAGAAGTAATATACTCTTCTTATTTATCATATAAATTGTCTCCAGATAATTTATAATTACCCATGGTTTGATATATGTCATTTAATAATATTATACTTAATCATATATTCTGGTTATTTCTTTGTTGAAGTAAATTATTATTGAGCTACATATGTTTTAATAGGTTGTAGACTCATATTTTTAAATAATCATTTTCTATTTTGATAAAAAAGTTTATTAATGTCTTATTACATAATTGATAATAGGCTAGGTTGGGAGGTTAGTGGTCTCTTGTAAGCTCAAATCCTCTATACGGAGCAACCGAAGTTTTTGGAGAGGCGTATTAAATATTTATAGGCCTTTTCTTGTAATGTCGAAGTTTCGCCCCGTAGGATTAGCGGTTATAGGAATTCAACTGGAGGGTTGGATTTAACTATATTAATTAATTGAATGGGTCAGGTCTGGAAAGAAGCAGCTCTGTTTTAGACAACTGATGTTTATGGATAAGCGGAATGGAGTTATGGGATTAGATAACCTGTTTTTATGAGGTATGTCCATCCAATTACACGCCGTTAAAATATAATTGTTATAGAAATCTTTAAATGTAATAAGAAATATAATGTTATATAACTATTTTATTTGTCGAGATGGCCCAGCCTGGTACGGCGGTGGCCTGCTAAGCCACTGGACAGATGTCCACCCGGGTTCGAATCCCGGTCTCGGCGCTTACTTACTTTTTTAAATTATCACACTATTTTTAATCAAATCTTAATAGAACTATTTAAATACTAATTTTAGATATATAATTATATAATTTTCTAAAAACTTATCAGGGGATTATCTTATGTCTAATAATGCTCAAGAAGAATTCATATCCAATGCCAAAAAAGAAATTAAGCAAAAAATCAAAAGTGAAACAAAGGTATTAGAAAAGTTAAAAAAAGAGAAAGGAGAATTGACAAATGCAATAGAAGGCTATGATATATATTACCATAACCTCGAACGTTTCATAATTCAAAGCATGCAAGAATTCACACAAAATGAAGAAGATCTTCCAAAATATTTTAAAAGCCACATTAACGGTACATATCAGGAATATGTTCAAATAAGACAGGAAGGAATCAAGGAAATGGAATCCTTGAAAAAATACATAAATCACTGTAAACGTGAAGCAAAAACAAATGAAAGAACACTTAAATTCTACCGTTCACAATACATGGATAGTGACTTCTTCGATGAATGCCTGCCATTAGTGGATTTATATCAGCAAAAAATAGAATTATACAATGGAAACATCGAACTAACAGTAAAAACAATAGAAAAACTGGAAAAAATAGTAAAAAAATTAGAAAAATGGCAATGAGCATTATTTTACTATGCAATTCTTTCTAATCTTCTCATGGCTTCCTCAAGATTATCATAACTTTGAGCATAGGATAATCGTATGAATTCTTTACCTTCCTCACCAAATGCTCCACCAGGAACAAGAATAACATCTTCTTTTACAGCTTTTTTAACAAATTCCTCAGGATTATCAGCATGGAAGAAAACATAAAATGCACCATCAGGCATAACACAGTCAAGGCCCATATCATTAAGACTGTTAACAACAAGATCTCTTCTTTTCTTGAACTCACAGGTCATTTGATAAACACAGTCCTGTGATGAATTCAAAGCAGTATTACAGGCAATCTGTGTAGCAGTGTCAATACAAGCAACATTGTACTGATGAACCTTAAGGATTTCATCAATTATTTCAGGACTGCTGGCACAGTAACCAACACGCAGACCTGTCATGGCATATGCCTTACTGAAACCGTTAATGGTGACTGCATTATCGGTAAAGGATTGGAAACTATAATGTTTCTTGTCATAAATGATTTTTTCATAAATTTCATCTGACAATACAATGAACTCTTCATCAGTAGCAAGGTCACTGATGGCCTTAATATCCTCTTTTTCCATAACTGCACCGGTAGGATTACATGGTGAATTAATTACAATAGCCTTTGTTTCGGCAGTTAAAGCATTTTGAACATCTTCTACAGTAGTTTTAAACTCATTATCTCTGCTGCTTTTAACAGGAACACTGTTAGCTCCTGCTAAACGAACACATTCGGCATAAGACAGAAAACCAGGATCAGGAATTAAAACATCATCACCTGGATTGACAAGTGCCTGAATACTAGAATACAATGCTTCACTGGCTCCAACGGTAACAATAATATCATCACTTGAAACATCAATATTATTGTCATTATCTAACTTCTTGGCAATACTTTCACGTAGAACAGGTTCTCCCTTGTTCTGTGAGTAATGGGTACGGTTATCATTAAGGGCATTAGTCAATGATTCAAGAATGTGCTTTGGCGTGTCAAAGTCAGGTTCACCAAGAGCCAGGTTAATGGCAGTAGGGCTTGCCTGTTCAAACATTTTACGTACCTGTGATAAATTAATCTGTGAAACTCTGTCAGCTCCAATATTCATAAATAAATTCCTCCAAATCTAATTGCAACTTCCACAATTATAACAGCCATCACTTTCACACCATGGTGTTATAATTCCATCGTTTACCTTCTCATATTCTTTTTTAAGGAATGATTCCTTTATTCCAACATCTATTTCAGACCATGGAATACTGTAATTGTCTTTTTGTTTAGCTTCATTAATACTGTTTGCAAGCTTGTACCAATCCTTAAATGAAATCTTTTGACCGATCCTCAAAAGGTCATTCAATTCAACACCACTGTTTGTAAGAACATACTGGATAGTGGCCTTCTTAAGATTCTCCTGTTTGTTCCTGTATCTTAAACGAACACTATACTTTTTAAAACGATCATACAATGTATCATAATCAAATCCCATGTACTGTAAAGGAGTATGTGGTTTAGGAATAAGCGGATTAACACTGGTGGAAATGGTATTATAGCGTACGCCACGACTGGTTATGCTTCTTAGAAAATTCACTAATTCAAGAACATCCTCATTGGTTTCACCGGGAGTACCAAGAAGAAGATACATTTTAACCTTCAACTTTAAATCAAGAGCTCTGTCAATGGTTTTAAATATATTCTTATCTGTCATTGGCTTATTAAGCTTAAGTCTCTGTTTATAAATGGTTTCAGGTGCAATAGTAATGGTTTTCATGCCATTGGTCTTAAAAATTTCAAGTAGTTCATCAGACACACTTTCAACACGAAGCGAAGGAGTGGCAATATGAAATCCTTCCTCAGATAACTGCCAGCAAAGTTCTTCAATCTTGGAATAATCACTAACAGCCTCACCAATAAGAGCAACCCTGTCTTGACCGGTAGCTTGCCTGGTTTGTATGGCAGTATCGATAAGAGTATCAAGTGCCACTTCACGGCGTGGCCTGTACATACAGCCACTCATACAAAACCTACAGCCACGAGTACATCCACGAGAAACTTCCATAAGAAACGTATTGGAACCAAATGCGGGAACAAACTTCTTGTTGTCGGTTTTAATAACAATCTGGTAAATCGGTCTCCATGCATCCTTCATATCCTTAACACGTTGAATCTTAACAGGTTCTCCAGGCTTATAAACTCCGGGAATGTCAAGAAAATCATAAATGTCTTCACGAGGATTGTTTGTATCACTTCTGACATCAATTATTTCATCCAGAATCATTTCTGCATCACCAACCACGAACAAATCAACAAACTTCGAAATGGGCAGTGGATTGGATGCGGCACATGGTCCTCCGGCAATAACCAGTGGATCACTGGCTTTTCTATTCTTACTTTCTAAAGGAATATTACTACGTTTAAGCATGTCAATCATGTTAAAGTAGTCCTGTTCAAATTGTAGAGTAAAACCAACAATATCAAAATCAGCAAGATCAGAACGAGTTTCAATACTCTTTGTCTGAGGATAGATTACCCTTTCACAATAAATATCTTCACGAGCATTAAGGTAATCATAAACAATCTGATAACCAAGTGATGACATTGCCACCCGGTAAATATTAGGGTAACAGGATGCAAAACGGGTAATTACCTTCCTGGGATTTTTAATTACGGTGTTGAATTCTTCAATCATTTTAATATTCCATCAATTACTAATAATTACTATGTTTTTTAAGATTAATAAATTTAGTATTCTGTGAAAGGAGTTATAGTATTTTCTTAATTGATACTGTTCATTAATGGTTGGAAAAGGATAGATAAATAACAGGTATCCAAATTAATTAGTATTTATGTGGGGGTTAACATAATAATCTATACAATTAATGTGGGGTAAATAAGATGTCAAAACCTATTCAGTCGAGTCCTACTTTGGATGAGGAAATGTCAGAGGATTTTCTTAAACAGATGAACAAGCCACCTTCTAAGAAGATTGAACATTTCAAAAGAATTGAAAAAGAATTTGATAGAAGCCGTCTTCATCTGAAAACGGATCCCGATTATGAATTTCCATCAATTTTAAGAAATAATGGGAAAATAGAGTAGATATTTTGTTGAGGGGGTAATAGGTTCTATTTTTTTTTTACTATTAAAGACTTTTTTTGTATAAATTTCAAATCCTTTTAAATAGCTTATTTTACATATATAATTATTAACTGATTTTTATTGAGGATTATTATTGAAAAAGAAGTATAAAAAAATAGCAGTGGGTGGAACCTTTGATAAGTTCCACAGTGGACATAAAAAATTGTTAAGCACTGCTTTTGAAATGGGTGAAGAGGTTTTAATTGGGATTACTTCGGATAGGTTTGTTTCTAAAAAAAATCATGATATTGAACCTTTTTCTTTCAGGTGCAAAAGAGTTCGGGAATATGTCCTGAAGTTTGAAACTAATTTTAACATTATTGAAATCTTTGATTCCTGTGGTACCGCTGATGTTGACTCTTTACTGGATGCAATTGTTGTTAGTCATGAAACTGAAAAATCTGCCGAATATATCAATGAGATTCGTTTTAAAAATGGTTTAAACTTGTTGGACATCATTGTTATTGATTGGATTTTAGCTGCTGATGGTAATCCTATTTCTTCAACCCGTATTAGAAAGGGAGAAATTGATGGTAAGGGTAAATTGTTATAATTTGCTTAACACGTCATCTCTTCCTGTTTTTATTACTTCTTGTGTATGATTTGTTATTTCATTCAGTATACCTGTTGTGTAGTATGCTGTGATGAGTACAATCATTGTCATTGCTGAGAGTATTAGTATCAATTCAGCACTTATTTGTCCATTATTGTCTGCTATTATTTTCATATTTTTTTAGGTTCTGTTTGTTAAGTTGGATCTTATTTGTTCTGCATCATCTTTAGCACTGAATGTTTGTCCTTCGGTAAAGTAACCCGAGTAGATTGTCATTGCTATTAGCGCTATCACTATCACTCCTCCGAATAGGAGTATGTATTCTGCGGCTCCTTGTCCTTTTTCATCTTTTAGAATGTTTATTTTCTCACCTCCTGTGTATTACATAATTACTACTTGGGTATTACAACTATATAAGTATTACCATATAACTAAATAAGTAATAATGGTTTTTCATGGAAAATAATTTAAAACAAATTGAATAGAAATAGAATAAACAATAACCATTCAAAGAAAAAAATAACAGGAAATAATACATGAAAATACTGATAACAACATGTGGAGTGGGTATAGGACACACATCCAGAGACATTGCACTGGCACAATACCTGGAACAAAACAATCACACAATAGAATTTGCCAGTTACGGTTCAGGACTGAAATACCTAAAAAGATACAAATACAAGACATACCCACTACCAAAAATGAACTTTGAAGGAAACGATGGAGAACTAAACATTGAAGACTCCATAAAACAATCAAAGGATATTCCATTCACATTCATAAAAAGCATGTACAAAGAATCAAGAATAATCAGGAAATCAAAACCCGACATAATAATATGCGATTCACATTACTCAATGCCAATAACGGCAAAATTCCTGAACATACCCTGTTATATAATAACCAACGATTTAACATTCGGATTCTCAAAAAGCACACAGGCAAAAAGCATAAAATACTTCGAAAAAAGCATAAGAAAATTCATAATAGAAATAACAAAGGGATGCCAGAAAATACTAATACCCGATGTGCCCGGAATAATACAAATACCGGAAGAGTTACAATACAAAACAAACTATATAGGACCGCTGTTGCACCATAACATTGAAGAAATAGCAACAAAACACCAGTTAAGACAAAAATACAACATTAAACAGGAAGACAAAATAATTGTCGTAACGATAGGTGGAAGCGAATTCGGAAAGATACTGATAACAAACATATGTGAAATATCTCACAGGATACAAGCAGATAAAATCATAATATTCACAGGACTGGAAGTAGACTCAACAACGTTCACAAACTATGACAAAAACAGAGTAATCCTCAAACAGTTCACAAACGAACTGGTAGAATGGATGAAACTATCTGATTTAACAATAACCCTGGCAGGACATACAACAAGCATGGAACTAATATCAATAAAACAACCTAACATAATGATACCGATAACAAACCATGTGGAACAGGAAAGAAATGCACAAAGAATGCAAAAGATGGGAATAACAAGAATAACAGAAATAAACAATCCTGAAAAACTCTTAACTCTTATAAATAAAACATTAAAGGAAACAGACAATATAACATTAAGCAACAACATATACAATGAATTCATAAGTTATGATGGAAGAAAAAATGCATTAAACATAATTCAAAATAATTATAACAAAATAAAACAAATATAATATTATCTTAAAACAGGTGATTAAAGTGAAAATAGAATATTTAGGACATTCAGCATTCCAAATCACAACAGAAGAAGGAATGAAAGTATTGATTGATCCGTTCATTAGTGGAAACCCGGTATGTACAAAAGAAGTAGAAACATTAAACCCTGATATCATATTAGTAACACATGGTCACGTAGATCACTTCGGAGACACGTTGGAAATAGCAAACAACTCTGGAGCAACAGTAATAGCAACCCATGAAATAGCCACGTTCATCCAAAAACAAGGATTAAATGCAATAGGAATGAACATTGGTGGAACAGTCTCAGTCAATGACTTGATAAGCGTTACAATGACAGATGCAAGACATTCCTCTGGAATGGACTTTCTAGAAGACATGGAAGAAGGTGGGGTGGCAACAGGATTTGTTATAACACTGGAAAACGGTAAAAAAATATATCATGCAGGAGACACAGGACTCTTCGGTGACATGAAAATGGTCATAGGAGACATATATCAGCCAGATATTGCATTACTACCAATAGGTGACAAATTCACTATGGGAATAGAGGATGCAGCAGTAGCAACAGCATGGTTGCAGTCAAGAATAGTAATACCAATGCACTACAATACATTTGAAGCAATAGAACAAGATGCAAACCTCTTTGCACAATATGTGGAAGATGCAAGCTTAGGAACATTCACAGTAATCTTACAACCAGGTGAAGATTACGAAGAAAAATAATAAAAAAAAATTTATATATAAATTCCTATAAAGGAATAATTAGTTGGAAAGATTTAACAACATATTATATCCTATTTTAAATAAGAAAAATTAGTTTTTGTTAACGAATATTTCTTATCGAATCTTTCCATATTTTTGAATATATTCACGTATGTCAAGTAAATCACATTTACCGCTTGGTAAATTACGTACGATATCATCAACACCAAATAATTTATCCTTATCAATAATATTTAATATTTCCTTGGATATACGCTCTTTCTTGGTAAATCCCGGTTTTACAATAACAAAATTATCACACATATTCTCCAGACACTGTACCGGACCTGCCATTATACGTTTATCATCATCATACTCAACAATACCAATGGCAATTAACACAGGAACATTACGAATAAAGTTCTTGCGTCCACGAATAACAAATGAACCCTTTTTAAGAAATTCACCACTTTGCGGAGTCTTTGAAACCTGATCAAGCGTTACCCAATATGAATCATAGCTGCTGAAACCTTCACTCCAGGCACTACTGTAGCTACTGGCAAAACAGGCAGCATCATATAACGTGCTTTCAGGAATTTCATCATCGCCAGTATTCTGTACAATGGTGGACGGAGCACCATGAATATCACAGTGTAGATAGATGTCATTGTTCCTGGAATACTTTTTAACCACCATTTCATTACTGTTTGCATCACGTCCACCAATAACAAGGTAACCGTCACGACTAATAAACCATCTGATTTTCTCATACCATTTAAGTTCACGTTTAACTTTAGGCTTCTGTTTTTCATTAAGTTCTTCAATAGCAACCTCTTTTTTGCTTTCAAGACGTTCAATTTCCTTTTTGGTATTTTCAATTGCCTCAGTAACACCCTTAATTTTACGTTTGGCCTTTTTACCCTTATTGTAATATTTTTCGGCACTTTCTGGTATACCAATATTGCTGTCTATCTGAACAGATGTATCATCAAGTTTAAGGTTGATAACACCCATCTTGTCAATAGATTCAATCATACTTAACTCTGGAATGTTCCCATCTTTTTTAGACTTCTTGATAATGGATGAAATTTCCTTCCATGAATATTTCTCCCTTGCCTTGGTAATAACGTCAAGAATCTGTTGAATATCATTGTAATGAGCATAAATGGTATCGCCTTTATGTTGGGTGTCATCAATGGTTTTATAGAAACCTTCAAGACTTTCTTCCTGCATTTTTAAACGTTTTTCAAACTTGCCAATACGTTTAGTCCAGGCATCCTCTTCAGCATTCTTTATATCACTAACAATTTTCTTACTGTAAAAGTCATCGGCAGCTTTATTGAAGCTATCAAAGTCCTTATGTTCATATTCCCTATAATTATTGATAATGATTGGAACCAAATCCTTATTCTTGAAATTATCCTCTTTATCTAGGATAATTTGTGGATGAGGCTCATTTTCAACACGATTAAAAAGTTTTTTGATTGCCCCATCAAGTTCCATCACTTCATCATCAGTCAAATCCTTTGCAAGCTTTGTTTTGTCAATTCCAGTATAACTGATAACTTCTTCAGCATACAGTCCACCAAGACCGTTTGTAGCAATTGTACGAGTAATATCAGCAGTAGAAGATTCTAAAACCTCACGAATCTCGCTTGGATTGGTGTCATTAATGTTAATTCCCTTTTCCGGAGGATACTTATATTCTTCATGGGATGTAACCTTACGATCCTGCCATTTCCTATGTTTAAGGGGTGAAATAATGTTCTTGTTTTCATCAAGAAGTATTACATTCCCTTTGCTGAACAGTTCCACAACAAGTGTGTACACAGTACTCTTCTGCACAGTAATTTCAATGATACGATCGAAGTTATGTTGGGAAATGTCAGTAATTGTACCGCCGCTTAGATGTTTTCTAAGAAGCATAGGAAAATTGGGTGGTATTGTAGGATTAGGCTGAGGGTAATCCGTCAGGTGGATGCGTACACCTGCCTGCATAACCAGATCTTTACGTCCTTCACCAGCCTTTCTAAGTTTTATGCGAATAGTATCATATGTTGGCTGATAGGATTTATCGATTCTTGTGCCTATAATCTCTTCTTTTAATTCCTTTACAATCCTGTAAACATCTACATTGGACATTGATTTAATAAAAATACCCCCATTAATTCTTCCTGTAATAGTTTTCAAACATTTCATTTCCAAATATTATTCATCCAAATCCCATTTTGCTTGTTTAAAACCGTATTTTTCTTGTTCTTCTTTTGACCATCTGTTTTGAACATACAGTAAGTTATGTTCGGATAATGACTTTTCTTTTAATGTTTCGGTTGCTTTTTGTAATTTATGATAAACTCTAGCATCACTTACATGATATATTTTCTGATTAAGGACTGTTCTGATATAGTTACAGAAAATCATATCAGATCGGAAGTGTCTTCCAAGCTCTGCATCCAGACCTATTGACATATTGTAAGTATCCCGTTTAATGTAAACACAGAAGAATGGTGCAAAGCTAAGTTCTGTGTATTCTCCATTATGGAACAATGGCACGTTTATAACATTTTTATGATGTGCCGATAAATTAACATCACATTCAATGTCTTTATGAGCAAAAGGAACATGAACATTAATGGTTTTAGTCTTTGCAGGTAATACCTGTTGTGGCACGGTTATTCCACAGTCGTCTAACTCATACGCAGCTTTTTGCAGAAAATGCAAAGCATACTTTGTAATCACGGCATCATTATTCAACAGTACAATGTCATTGTTTATCTGAGCAATTTCAATTGCCTGATTAACTGCATAGGTAAATCCCAGATTTTCCTGATTTAAGATTAATTTTATCCTTGATTCATTTTTTAATTTTATCAGGTATCTTATCACATCTTCACTAGAATTGTTATCCACAACAATAATTTCAAGCCATTTTGCATTTAAATTGAACAGTGAATTTAAACATTCTTTCAAATCATTCAATGATTCATAGCTAGGAATAATTACGCTAATTCCTCGAAGAATTTCATAATCACATATTTTTTCTGACATTCGTTCATGTTGCTTATCAATGACAATATCTGATTGTGACAGTAACTTCGTATTATTGGATATTGAGTTTTCGGCAATGTTGAAATAGTAGTTGGACATTATGAATGGAATGGAATATGTTCTTCCAAAAGTCATATATTTCAGTATTAAATCCCAGTCAACAAAACGCTCAAGATTTTCATCAAAGCCACCAAGTTCCTCATAGATTTTTCGTGTATGGCTGTAGCAGTTTAAGTCAACGTAGTTTCTATTGGATAGCAAGCCTTTGTTAATGGTTCCATAACGTATATACTTTATTTTTTCCTTATCTTTTTCATATACGTACTGGCCGGAATATACGGCATCAGCATCAGGTAATCTTATAAACGATCCGACAGTTGCCTTAAGATAATCTTTTTCCCAGTCGTTATCGGAATCCAGATACATGATATATTTACCTTTAGCTTCTTTCAAACCGATATTTCGTGATTTGGATACTCCCAAATTACTCTCATTGTTTATTATTTTGATGCGACAATCATCAAATTCTTTTATAGCGTTCAATGTATTGTCACTGCTGGCATCATCAATTACAATTAATTCAAAATTTTTATAGCTTTGTTCCAATACGGAACTGATGGCATTCGTAATCATTTCTTCACGGTTGTATGTTGGCATTATAATTGAAACCAATGGTTCTTCTTCAACCTGATTGATTAAATACTTGGCAATGTTGTCCATTAAAGACAATACCTTTTTTTTTGGTTCATCTGGTGGTAACACTATTTCCGGAGAAATCATTGAATGTGAAAAAAATCTTTCAATGTTGTTTTCATAGTCATAGTTTATGAAAGTATGAGTAATCTTGCTGATAATGCTATTGTTTGGTCCGATAAGTTGAATTTTATGTTTTTTACCATCAACAAATTCCGAAGGGATGTTGAATTCAAATCCATGAACTCCATTGTTTATATTGTTTCTTTTCAGGTCTTCCCTATATATGTTGGCTTTAATGGGGAATAATTCTCCTTCAATTTCAATATTTGCATTTATTGGGTTATTGTTTCCTATTTCAGCAATCCATCCTCTGATAAGGGTATCTTTAATGTTTGTCTGAAAAGCTCCTTTAATAGTTCCGGAAGGTGCTATTTTAGTACCTTTAATGTAGTTGTATGTTATCTGGGAAACTGTTCTGTTGTTTGATCCGATTAATTTGATATCATGGTTTTCATCATCATTGTATTCGTTTGGAACTTTGAATTCAAATCCATGTTTACCATTGTTTATATTGTTTCTTTTTAGGTCTTCTCTATAAATATCTGCTTTGATTGGATAATTTTTGTCATCAATGGAAATGTATGCTTCAACGGGCTTATCGTTACCTATTTCAGCAATCCAACCTTTAATGATATTGTTTGAAATCTCATTTTGAAAAGTTCCGGTAATATTGTCATTTATGATGCGGTTTTCCTTTTTTCCGTATAATAAATAATGTATAAATGGATCATAGTCTATTTTCTTCAAATCCGGATTTGAATCAATATAATCATCTTTATTGAAATAAGGGTTAGGTGAATAACCATTATCCTTTGCATTAAACAGGTAATGCAGGTAAACGTCTTCACAGTCTTTAATGTTGTTTGTTCTAAGATAATAACCTATATTAAAATCCTTTTCCTTTTTTAGTTCTTTATATCCTTTAATGTTCAATGGCAGATTTTTGATTCCACCAATCTTATCTGAATTAAAAAGCAATGATAACGGATAGAAGATGGAATTGTTGGAAGAAGCTTTGTAATGTCTGTAATATATATTGTCCAAGTATTTGCCGATACTTGCCTGCTGATACTTTTCATTGTTTAAAACGTTGTGCAATGAATCAAATGTGTATAGCAGGTATGAATTTTCACTAATCTTATCTGCCATTAAATTATTCTTGGGAATATCCTTGGAGTAGTTATTTTTATTAATAATGATTAGGGGAACATCAGTTGATTCAAGTATTTTACTTAATATGTCATTTATGGAAAATTCAACCTGATCAATTATCAATAATCCATAATCTTTGATAGAGAACATCCTTTTGATTATTGAACTGATATTACTATCCTGACTGATGTTTATCATTGTGATGTTGGTTGTGTTTTCAATGGATTCTTGAATATCTTCCTCTGTTTGAGGGGAGAGTAACAGTATATCATTTACTTTACAAACATTTATGAAATCTATAATGTTTTTATCCATTTTCTTCTTCCTTATAATCTATTGTTACTATTATCTTTTACAGTTTATATTTTAAATAATTTATTTTAAATTATGCCTCAAATATTGTTTAGTAAAAGCATTGTCTGGAATTTAAGAAAAATGTTTAAAGAAAAATTAATAACTTATTAAAAATAAAACTTCTTATATATTAATTGAATTTTATATAACTTATCTTTGGTTGTGGTGGAATAATAATGACTGATGGAGAGATAATACCCGAAAATGTTAAGGAAAAGATTATGGATAGTAAACTTTTTGATGAAGAATATTATTTATCATTTTTAAATGAACAGATAAATGATCCATTAGAACATTACATCTTAATAGGGTATAAAAAAGGTCTTAATCCATCCAAAGAGTTTGATACTAATTGTTATCTGAAAAATAACAAGGACGTAAAATCGGGTCAAAATCCGTTAGTACACTATGTTCTTCACGATTTTAACGGTAAAAGGAAAGTGAAATTTGATTTGAGTTTGGCAGATTACAGAAAATTCAGGGCAATTGCATACAGTGAAGGATTGTTTGATGATGAATATTACATTGGGCAGCTGGAGGAAAAAAACATTAAAGACCCATTGGATCATTACTACAATATTGGTTCAAAGAAAGGTTTAAATCCATCACCTCTGTTTAACACAAACAATTACTTGGAAAATAATAGGGATGTAGCAGAAAAGGGAATAAATCCATTAGTACATTACTGTATATATTCTTTAAACAGTTTCAGAAAAGTAAATTATAATTTAACATTACATCAACTAAAAGATTTCAGAAAAAAAGTTTATCAGGAATATTTGTTTGATGACGGTTATTATCTGGCATATATTGAAGACAAAACAATTTCTGATCCATTGGATCATTATTTAACGGTAGGATATAAAAAAGGCTTCAATCCTTCAGAAAACTTTGACACTCAATGTTATCTGGAAAACAATAAAGAAGCCATCAAATCAGGTCTTCATCCACTAATAGATTACGTGTTACACGGTCTTAAAACAAACAGAAAAGTTAAATATGATCTTAAACTGGAAGAATATAAACGATTCAAAAAAGAAGTTTATGAAAAGGAATTGTTTGACGATGAATATTACTGTAGTCAGTTTTCAGAGGAAATTCTTTATCCTTTGGATCATTATATGTCAATAGGTTACTTGGAAGGTAAAAATCCGTCAGCACTATTTGATTCGGATAACTACAATAAACTCAATAGGGATGTTGAAGAGGCAGGAATGAATCCATTGTTGCATTTTGTCTTATATGGTATGGATGATAACAGGAAATTTAACTATAACATTTCATATGGGGATTATGAGAATTATAAACAAAGGGCATATGATGCATGTTTATTTGATGATGAATACTATCAAAAACAGTATTCCCAAAACATAAATGATCTTTTTGCTCATTATTTAAGTATCGGATGGCTGGAAAACAAAAATCCTTCAACACTTTTCAACACAAACGAATATTTATTCAACAATAGGGATGTTGAAGAGGCAGGAATGAATCCATTGTTGCATTTTCTAATGTATGGTATGGATGATAACAGGAAATTCAACTTCAATTTAACATACAAGGAGTATCAACAGTTCAAACAGGATATATACAATAAAAATTTATTTGATGATGATTATTATCGAAGTCAAACAAAAGAAAATATTTCAGACCCTTTCAGTCACTATATGGCAATAGGTTACAAGCAAAATCTAAATCCATCATACATATTCAATACACATGAATATATGCAAAATCACAGTATTTGGAATGAAAATCCATTGAAACATTTTATGAAACACTTGGAAAACGGTAAACCTAAAATAATATTTAATTTGACTTATCAGGAATACTTGGATTTTAAACAAAAAGCATATGATACTGGTTTGTTTGACGATGACTATTATTTAAATGTTAATGGGGACGTTAAAACGAACAAACCCTTTGAACATTATATTGTTGAAGGATATAAGGATGGAAACAATCCTTCAAAATACTTTGATACAGAATGTTTCCTAAAAAATAGTCAGGATATTGCAAGGTCCGGTTTAAATCCATTTGTACATTATATTAGACAATCATTCAGCAGTGAAAGAAAGGTCAAGTTTGACTTAAGTCTGTCAGACTACAGGAATTTCAGAAAAACAGTATATGACGAGGGTCTGTTTGATGAAGAATATTACCTGTCCCAATGCAATGGAAAAATAGTGGATCCTCTTGACCATTACCTGTGTGTCGGATGGAAAGATAATAAGAACCCGTCATTACTGTTTAACACTAAAGAATATTTGGAAGTTAACTGGGATGTTGCAGGAAAGGATTTAAATCCGTTATTGCATTTTGTGATATATTCAATGGATCAGACCAGACATTTTAATTATGGTTTAAGCTATGAAACCTATAAAAGATTCAAACAGATAGCAATAGGTGAAGGTTTATTTGATGAAGAATATTATCTTGCCCAATGTGACAATAAAAAGATAAATGATGCATTTAATCATTATCTTGCAATAGGTTCTAAAAAAGGCTATGATCCTTCAAAATATTTCAGTACAACACAATACCTTAAAAAATATCCTGACGTGGAATATGAAGGTATGAATCCTTTGGTCCACTATTGTTTATATGGTTTTGAAGAAGATAGAGTGGTAAAATATGATGTCACGTTAGAAAAACAGAAAGAATTCAGAAAAGTCGTTGTTGAGGAAGGTTTATTTGATGAGGAATATTATCTTGCCCAATGTGATGATAAAAATATAAGATATTCATTGGATCATTATCTTGAAATAGGCAGTAAAGATGGGAAAAATCCTTCAGTATATTTTGACACGGACAATTACCTGGAAAACAATCCTGACGTATTTTATCTTAACAAAAAACCATTAGTGCACTTTGTACTATATGCATTGGATTCAAATAGAAAAGTAAATCATAACCTTTCACTTTCTGATTATAAGAAATTTAGGGAATATGTCTACGATAAAGGATTATTTGATGAACACTATTACTTACTGCAGTTAAATGATGATGAAAAAACAGTAGATTTATTGGAACACTACCTTAATGTAGGATACAAACGTAAACTTAATCCTTCAAAGGACTTCAATACACAGAAATATGTTGATACTCATGAATATCTCAACGATGACGTTAATCCATTAATAGATCATGTCATGAAAATAATCGAAGAATATTATACGATAGCAAATTCGGAATTATTTGATGAGGAATTTTACCTTACGCATGGTGATGAAATAGAATTTGATGAATCAACAGATCCAATAATGCACTATATTCTTGAAGGAGCACAATTGGGATTAAATCCAAGTGCATTCTTCTGTACCAGCAGATATTTGGAGGAATATCCTGATGTTAAAGAGAGTGGTATGAATCCTTTCCATCATTTCATAAAATATGGTCAACACCAATCTAAGGATAGTTTTATGGTTCTTAGTAATCATTTACAAAAATTTGATAAAAGGTACAAGATTCATTCCTGTACAAATATGTTAAATGCATTAGAAAAGACGGTGTCAATAATAATTCCAATATACAATGCATATGAACAAACAAAAGACTGTATAACAAGTGTTCTTAGAAATACAGGCATTGACTATGAACTGATATTGATTGATGATTGCAGTAGTGACGAAAGAATAAATGATCTGTTGACATCATTGGAAGTCATTCCAAATGTTAAGGTTATTAGAAACAAGACCAATCAGGGTTTTGTCAAGAACGTAAATCTGGGAATGTCATTATCACAAAACGATGTCGTCCTGTTGAACAGTGATACGGTAGTTACTCCACACTGGTTATCTCACATGGTATACTGTGCATATTCGGTTAACAGGATAGGTACCGTAACGCCATTTTCCAATTCATCAGACATATCCATTTCAGAATTGGAATCTGAAAGGGATTTCTATAAAATAAATAGAAACGGGTATATTATTGATCAATTGGCGTATAATCAGAATATAGAGGCTCCTACAGGTAATGGTTTCTGCCTGTTTGTCAAAAGGGAACTGATAGAAGAAATAGGATTATTTGATGAAAGATTCGGAATGGGATATGGTGAGGAAACAGATTTTACTTACAGGGCATTCAAGGAAGGATGGTTAAACATTCGTGACGATGCCGTGTTTGTTTATCATTCCCGTCACGCATCGTTTAGTCAAGACGAGTCTAACATTTTGAAAGTCCGGAACAGGAAAATATTGGAAGAAAAATATGATGATCTCTATGACTCATGGGATGAGTTTATCCACTCCGAATCATTGGAAGATGCATTATATAGAATTGAATTGCATTTCAATGACAAAAAAAATCCTCAAAGGATTTTATATGTAACTCATATGGAAAATAATAGGCCCGTATTGGATGAAGATTATAACCGGTTATCAAATGAATATGAAACATTTATACTGGTATTGTCATCAAAACTGGTGAAACTGGGAGTTGTACGTGAAGGAAGATTTGTTCTCTATGAAAAATGGGAAATCAATTCAAAATGGGATCAAAATTCATTTGTAAGATTATACTTGAACATACTGCTTAATCTTAAGATACAGGTTGTTTATGTAAAGTATTTCTACAATTATTACAATCCGAACGATACCAATCTTTCAATATTTATCAAATTACTGTCCCGTTTTGAAATTCCGGCAATATACGAGGCAACAACAGATTTTAATTCTTTAACAGACAAGGTAAAGGATTTGCTCTATCCTATGGAGTCTTTGGAAGAACTTATAGAAATAAAAGCCAATGAAATAGATTTTAACAAATATAAAATGGTGGTATACACTGCATTAACAGGTAATTATGATGAACTGGTAACACCATCTGTAAGAAATCCTAAATTTGACTATATCTGCTTCACGGATAATCCTAATTTGAAATCAAATTTTTGGACAATACAGTTAATGGAAGACTTGGAACTTGATTCTGTTAGAAAAGCAAGACATTACAAAATATTACCGCACAAATACCTGAAGGATTATGACTACTCATTATGGATTGATGCAAACTTTGATATAATCGGTGATGTTGAAGAATATATTGCTAAGCATTCAAAAAATCATAAACTATTGGCTATGAAACATGATCTGAGGGATGACATATACGATGAAGCCGAAGCATGCAAAAAACTTGAAAAAGATGATCAGGAAATAATCAATAAACAAATAGACAGGTATAAAGAGGATAATTATCCGCAACACAATGGACTGGTTGCCAGTGGAATACTCTTTAGAAAGCATAATGACCATAAAATAAAACTTATAATGAATGATTGGTATAGTGAAGTATATAATTACAGTAAACGTGATCAGTTAAGCTTCAATTATGTCTGTTGGAAACATGATTTTCAGTATGATGAAAGTGACGAATTTTATTTCAAGAACCAGTATTTCCAACGATTATATCATAATCAGGACACGTTAATGAAACTGCACTACAATGAAGAAAGTGTAGAAACAATATTGGAAGCCTTTGATAATAAAATATCAATAATAATACCTATATACAATGCATATGAAGAAACAAAGTCTTGTATAGAAAGCGTTAAAAGGTATACAACAATACCTTACGAACTGTTATTAATTGATGATTGCAGTACTGATAAAAGAATACGGGAATTGCTCTCAACACTTGAAAAAGAGGAAAACATTAGAATTATTCGAAATACTGAAAATAGGGGATTTGTTAAGAGCATCAACTTGGGATTTGAACAAACTGGGGATGATGTGGTAATATTAAATAGTGACACGGAAGTAACTCCAAAATGGTTACAGAAACTGAAAATCACGGCTTATACGAAAGATAATATTGCTACAGTAACACCGTTATCCAACAATGCAGGGGCATTCAGTGTACCAGAACATGATGAAGACAATGAAATTAATCCTGAACTGGGAGTTAACAGTACGGCAAACATTGTGGAGAAAATATCCGAAAAAGAAAACATATATGTTCCAACAGGAAATGGTTTCTGTATGTATATACGTCGTGAAGCTATATACTCTGTAGGATTTTTTGATGAGATATTTGGAAGAGGATACTGTGAAGAAAATGATTTTTGCATGAGATTAATGGAAAAAGGATGGTTGCATGCAATAGACACTTCAACATACATATTGCATAAGCACAACGTATCATTTTCAACTGAAAAAGAGGAGTTGTATGAAAAAAACAGGCAATTGCTTGAAGTCAAGTATCCGGATTATTCATTGAAATTGTTGGATCTTCTACGCTCATATGATTATAAAGATGTAAGAGATAACATTAAATTAACGTTGGATAGTGAAAGTAATCATAAATTTGACGTAAAACGGATATTGTACCTGATACATGAAGGAAATGGTGGAACCTTACATACCAGCATAGAATTAATGGCAAATTTACCTGAAAACATTGAATCATACATATTGGTGGCAGGAAAAACACACATTAAACTATATAAATATGCAAAAGCTCAACAAAAGACAATCGGTACAGATGATGACGAATTCCTGCAAAATTTACAGTTAATAGGAGATTGGGATATTGAAACCGAGTATACAATAAAGGAAATGTTTAACAGGGAATTTAGAAAAATATACTTCAACGTGTTATACATATTGAAAATTGACCTTGTTCACATTAGACACTTAATGAGACATTCATTTGACATGCCGTTTGTTGCAAAGAAATTGGGTATACCAGTAATTCTTTCATTCCATGATTATTATTATGTATGTCCATCACATAACCTGATAGATGACTACGATAACTACTGTGGAGGACATTGTACAGCCATATCATCAAAAGATGCACAGTGTAATGTAAATGATGGACTGAATGCACCAATATTAAAAACCTTTATCCACACTTGGCAAAAAAACGTATCGGAAATGTTGGAATACTGTGATGCGTTTGTCACAACATCAAAATCTGCATATAACATATACACAGAGTTTTATCCGCAGCTAAGGAACAAAACATTTGAAATAATTGAACACGGCAGGGATATAACGACACCAAATGTATTTAACCGTACAATTGTTAATTTAAGTCAGGACAGGATAAAAATTCTATTTCCAGGACACATCAATGTAAACAAGGGTGGATGGTTAATTAAAGCAATCAAGGAATATGATAATGAAAACAAATTGGAATTCCATTTTATGGGAAATTATCATAAGAAATTTAAGCTTGAGGAAATAGGAACTTATCACGGATACTATAAACGCAGTGAATTCTGTAAACAAGTAAATAAGATTAAACCACATTTTATCGGATTATTCTCCATATGGCCTGAAACGTACTGTCATACACTAACGGAAAGTTGGGGCTGTGGTATTCCGGTAATTACAATAAACAATGGTGCATTAGGTGAGCGAGTTAGTGAAAATGGTGGTGGGTTCTTCATAGAAAACAATCCTAAAAAAGCTTATGAACAAATAATTGAAATGTCAACGGATTTGGATAGGTATCTGATGTTTTTAGATGATATTTCCAGGATGAAATTCAAATCAACAAAAGAAATGGCTAATGAATATATTCAGTTATATGAAAAATTTTCAAAATAACAACTTTTATTAATAAAACATAATAAATATCATTATAGTATAAACAAAAGGGAATATAAAACGGTAGATATAATGGAAGAATTAAGCATAATGTCCTACATGCACATCATAGGTGGAATTGTTGCAGGTATCATTTCATTTTTATTCACAGTACAAGGGCTTTTACCAATAACAAATGAAATGCTAGGGGTTCTAATATCACTTATCATTGTTTATGGACTTGGAAAATTTGCAGAAAAGAAATTTGGAAGAGAAACTATTAGTTTAGGGTCATGGTTTATGAATGGAGTAGTTCCATTCTACTTTATGTGGATGGCTGTTTGGATCATATTATTAAATTACGTTGCAATTTAAATACTATTTACTCTCCCTATCCAAACCTTATTTTTTTTTATAATTCATTTTTAGGAATAATTATTATCATGTGTTCTATAATTGGAATTAATGGACAGAATATAAATTCTAAGCTCTTTGTTATGCTGGATGTTTTGAAACACAGAGGACCAGATGGCGTTGGTTTATTATCTCAATCCAAATTATATTATAATAATGATATAAATAATGAAATTCCCGATTCGGATTTTATTTTAGCTCATAATCTTTTGTCCATTATAGGAAAAGATGAACTTCAACCACTGCAAAGTGATAACATAACGTTAGTGGCTAATGCTGAAATATATAACTATGACGAATTGGTATCTGAACATAATTTAACAGATTTTAAGACTAATTCCGATTGTGAAATCATATTAAAGCTCATTGAAAAATATTATGATAATAACCTGAAGGAAGCCGTTGTCAAAACAATTGAATTACTTGATGGTGACTATGCATTTTCCGTTACTGATACTGTGGATTATATGGTGGTGAGGGATAATTTGGGTGTGAAACCTGTTTATTTTGCAGATGATGAAGAAACTTTTGCCTTTGCATCTGAAAGTAAAGCCTTAACTGCTGTAAACATGGAAAATATTCAGACTTTAAGTCCAAGACAGGCAATATTTAACAACAGTCTTGTTCCAATCAGGCAGGAATATTCAAGATATGAATCAACAGAGGATTATTTACAGTTAAAGGAAGAATTGAAAAATAATATAGCTGAAGCAACTAAAAAACGGGTTCAAAATTTAAATCGGGTTGCATTGCTATTTTCTGCCGGAGTGGACAGTACATTGCTGGCAGTAATCCTTAAAAAATTGGGCGTTGAAACAACATTATATACTGTTGGAACACAGAACAGCCAGGACATGCAGTTTGCTAGAAAAGTATCCGAAGACATTGGTCTTCCACTGAAAACATGGATTATCAACCGGGATGTCATAGAAGATAACTTTGAAAAAACAATAAACATCATAGAAGATACGAACCTGATGAAAATTGGAGTGGGCATGACAATATACTTAACAAGTAGGTTGGCACACGAAGACGGTCATAAAGTTATACTGTCAGGACAAGGTGCTGATGAGTTATTCTGTGGATACAACAGATACAAAAACAAATACGACAATCCAAAGGAATTGCTGGAAGAATTAACTTATGATCTTAATAATATGTATCACGTAAACTTGGAAAGGGACGATAAAGCAACAATGAGTAATTCAGTAGAATTGAGAGTACCATATCTTGACAAAAAAGTTGTACAAACAGCATGTAAAATGCCTATAAAATACATGTTGCACTCAGAGGACGACAAAATAAGAAAACACATACTGCGTGATGTTGCATATGAACTTGGAGTGCCCGAATACATAGCATACAGACCAAAAAAAGCAGCACAATATGGAACTGGAATAGATAAAACTATCAAAAGGAAATTGTTAAAACAGGAAAGATTCATGAAATTAATAGAATAGGCATATAACATTACAATTAAACTCTAAATTATAAAGTTATTTAAGTTAAAATAAACATAATAAATAACATTAATGAAATAATGTATTTTAATACAAAAATACTTAGGAGCATATTTAAATGGAAATTGAAAAAGAAGCAGAAAACATATTAAACAAATTTTCAGATGTATTGGATAAAATACCTGATTTAGAAGAAACACAGTATATTGTGGACAATCTAAACAGAACAAGAGAAGATGTACAAAAAGATAATAATCCGGAAAAAATATTAAGAAATGCACGTGTTGATAAACAGGGTAGTGTAGTAGCAGAAAAAGGGAAATGGACGAAATGAGACTAAAATTATTAATAGAATTACCAGATACTCCTGGACAATTAGTGAATATATTACAGCCATTATCCAGTTTTGGAGCAAATGTATCAACAATTATCCATGAACACGATAATCGCACAGCTGACGGTAAAATACCAGTACATTTTACCATAGAAGGTTCTAAAGACATACTGGAAAAGGGTGTTGAATTCATACGTGAACAGGACATTGACATTGTGGAAATTGACGGAGTATTACAGAAAGAAAAACAAACATTCCTATTACTTGGTAATATTCCGACAAGCAACATCATGGAAACAGTTCATAAGATTGATGAACTTGATGATGTAAAAATTTCCAGTGTAGATTTAAATATTGGAAACGATCTTCAGGAATCAGTATGTAAAGTAGTCATTGAAACAAAAGAAAACAAACGTTTGGAAGCTACACGTTTAGTACAGGAAATTGCAGATAATGACGAACTGGTATTAATAAAACAGATATAAAAGGGAGATTATTTCAATGACTGTAAATAAGATGAGATTATGTGTTCTTGGTTTTGGAGCAGTAGGACAGGGAGTGGCAAATGTAGTACTCTCCAAACATGATGAACTAATTGAAAAATATGATTTGGACCTGCAGATTACTGCTATCGCTGACAGATCTGGAGCAGCAATAAATGCTGATGGTCTTGACTTACAGCTGGCATTAGATACCAAGAAGGAAACAGGAAAAATTAAGGATTATCCTGATGATGGTGTAAGTGACATTGATGGACTGGAAGTTCTGGATATGGCTGAATATGATTGTCTGGTGGAAGCAACTCCAACAAACATTGATGATGGGGAACCAACACAATCAAACATTCTTAAAGCTATGAATGATAAGAAGGATGTTGTTACCTCAAACAAGGGACCGCTTGCATTAAACTTTAAAACATTGGTTAACTGTGCAAAGGAAAACAATGTTCAGTTCCGTTTTGAAGCAAGTGTTGGTGGAGCAATGCCTGTAATAAATACGGCAAGCCAATCATTGGCCGGTAATAAGATAGAATCAGTACAGGGAATACTTAATGGTACAACAAACTATATATTATCACGCATGGCTAATGAAGGAACAGAATATGAACCAACATTAAAAGAAGCACAGGAATTAGGAATTGCTGAAACAAATCCTTATCAGGATGTTGAAGGATTGGATGCAGCCTGTAAAATAGTTATTATTGCTAATTCACTAATGGGTTGGGACGTAACATTAAAAGATGTTTCATTACATGGAATAAGTGACATAACATCAAATGCAGTTCAATTAGCACTTAAGGATGGGTATCTAATTAAACTTGTTGCAGAAGCAAAAGATGGAAACCTTACAGTTGCTCCTATGCTTGTTAAACAGGGTTCACCATTTGCAGTAAATGGTACATTAAATGTTATAACATTTAAAACAGATTTATCCGATGATGTAACAGTAGTTGGTGTGGGAGCCGGTTCAATAGAAACAGCATCCGCCATACTAAGTGACATTATCAGTATCGGAAAAATTAATGCTAACTAGGTATTGGTTTTTTCTGCTTCAATTCCTTTTTTTTAACAAAATAAAATTTTTTTCTAAACAAACATATTGGGAGAATACTTTTTTATGACAATTAAATCTTACATTGCACCCCCATGGATTAAATATCCTACATATCCTAAAGAATCATCCTTCTGGAAAAGTGGCAGTGGTGCCGAATACTTATTGCTGTATAAGGATAACGTGGAAAATGAAGATGAATATCTTAAGATATTTCCTATGGCTCCAACATTCACTCAGGAAATTAAAGTAGCCGATTCGCTTAGTGCCAAAGCAAAGGAATATCTTGAATCATCATCCAGGCCGATATTCATGAAATTATGGAAAGAGGATGCTTGTCCAAAGTATGTCAATGATGTAAATGAAAGAAAAGATATTATTTTCATGTTTGACACTTTATTGTATGATAAGTCTTCGCATATCCATATTGGCAGTAAAACATATGAATCGGCAAGTGAAATTATTGATTTGCTTGAATCAGAACTTAAAGGCATATCCTCTGAATTGTGGGAGGAACTGAAATATACTGTGTTGTTGAATGCTGTTTATTACAAGTTTATAACAGACATTAACTTTACAAATGAAGTTTTAAATACGAAGAATCACATGCCTGTATTCAAGAGTGATAATCTTGAATGGGGAGTACAGGAAAAAGAAGATGGACAGTATATTGGCAAAAACTTGTTAGGTCTAGCTGTAATGGAAATTAGAGATGTTTTAAGGGATGTTTATGCAAATTATGATAAAATCGACTGGGAAATATCTGGTCAACCTTACAGTGTAGAGCATTGTGCTTGTGGGCATGTGCACGTTGATTATAATAAAATTTGTAACCATTAATAATATCATGTAAAAAATTTTTAAGTGAACCTAAATATTTAAGAAACTTAGAATCCAAATATATATTCATACGATAAAAGACGATTGTGATAACAATGAAATATGTAATAGTAATAGCTGATGGAATGGCAGATGAGCCATTAGAAGCATTAAATGGAAATACTCCAGTAATCGAAGCAAACACTCCAAACATGGACTTTATAGCAAAAAACGGATACACAGGATTAGCAAAAAATGTTCCTGATGGAATGACACCAGGATCAGATGTGGCAAACACTTCCATTATGGGCTTTGATCCATCCATGTTAAAGGGTAGAGGACCATTGGAAGCACCTAGTGTAGGTGTATCATTGGGTGATAATGATGTTGCATTCAGATTAAACTTTATAAATGTAAAAGACGGAAAAATCAATGATTTCACAGCAGACCATATTTCAACCCAAGAGGCAGAAGAGCTTATCAAGGCATTAAATGATAACTTTGGTGATATCGGCAGATTCTATCCTGGCGTAAGTTACAGAAACTTGTTTGTAATTGAAGATCTTGCAATGGAAGAACTTAAATCAACACCTCCACACGATGTTGTAGGTCAGGCTGTAGAAGACCATATTCTAAAACCGGACAATGAAAAATCACAATTAATCAATCAGCTGATGAAAGATTCAATGGAAATACTGGAAAATCATCCTGTTAACCAGAAAAGGATAGAGGAAGGAAAATTGCCTGCCAACATGATCTGGCTATGGGGACAAGGTGCAAAACCTGTTATTGGAAACTTCCCAGAAAAATACAATATGAGTGGAGCAACCATTACTGGTGTGGACTTGCTTAAGGGTATAAGTACATATATTGGTTTGGATGTTATAGAAGTACCTGGTGCTACCGCATACTTTGATACTAACTATGAAAACAAGGTTGATTATGCTCTTGAATCATTAAAAACTCATGATGTTCAGTTTATTCATATTGAAGCTCCTGATGAAGCTGGTCATGAAGGTAATTTACCTGAAAAAATTAGGGCTATAGAAAATATTGACAGCATCATTCTGGAAAAATTATTAAAGGAATTGCCTAAAATTGATCCTGAATATACCATTGCAGTATTGCCTGATCATCCAACCCCTATAGACATTAAAACGCATACAATGACTCCAATACCATTTGCAGTATATTCAACCAGCATCAAGCAACCGGATGACACGGAATTTTATTCAGAGGACATGTCCAAAGGTAGGTATGGTACTATAATTGGGCACACGTTGCTCAATGAAATGATAAAAATTAGTAAGCAATAGTGTTATTTTTTCTTTTATTCAATTGTTTGAAAACCCAAATCGGAGATTAATTCTCTCCAAATACTTCTTTTTATATTATCCTTAAAATCTTTTTTTATTATTGATAAGATTTGCTTTCCTTCTGGAGTTAATCTGTATATTCTAACTTTTTTTAGAGAATTCAGTCCTTCATATGAGTCTATTAGCGTGTTTTTTTCCATTGTTTTTAGTAGGGGGTATATGATGCTTGGTTTTGTTGGTTTCATTAATTCGTGTTCAATTTGTGGTTTAAAGATCTCATCTATTTTTTTTATTATTTTATATCCGTGCATGTCATTTTTTGATAGGAGCCATAGGATAAGAAATGTTGAGAATGCTCTGCTTGATCCCTTGAAAGTCATCCCTTTTTCTTTTAACATGTTTAATGTTTTTTCTTCATCCTTGGATAAAGGGGTAATTTCGTTTATATCGCTCATAATATATCATATATTTTTCAATATTTAAATTATTTTAGCATATTTTTTTTATTTTTTGATTATTATTTTTGTTCAAAGATTATTAAGTTTATGGAATTTATAACATATATTCCAAAAAATGACATATATGAAATTGTCGTTGATAAATCTAAATATGATTAATTACAAACATTATTCTATATTAAATATTTTTAAAAATTTACAAATATTTATATTATAAAATAAACAAATTATAAAATAATAATTATTGTATTGTTTAAAATATAATAATTATATTGATAATTTTATAACATTTTAAGGGAAGAATGGTAAATTGTCAAAATATATTGTAGTAACTGGTGGTGTGGTAAGTTCCATAGGAAAAGGAATTACCTCAGCATCCATAGGTAGAATATTACGTTCATATGGAGTTAATGTAACAGCAATCAAGATAGACCCATACTTAAACTGGGATTCCGGAACATTAAACCCATATCAACACGGAGAAGTATACGTAACAGATGATGGAATGGAATGTGACCTGGACTTAGGCCACTATGAAAGATTTCTGGATACCGAACTATCCGGGAAGGCAAATATAACAACAGGAAAAGTATACTCTTCAGTAATAGAAAAAGAAAGAAAAGGTGAATACCTAGGTTCATGTGTACAGATAATTCCACACATCACCGACGAAATCAAACTGATGATACGCAATGTTGCAAACAAAACAAAAGCAGAAGTTGTAATGGTAGAAGTAGGAGGAACAGTAGGAGACATAGAAAGTCAACCGTTCATTGAAGCGGTACGCCAACTCAAAAATGAAGAAGGACACGACAACTGCATGTTTGTACACGTGACATACGTACCATACCTAAAAGCAGCAAAAGAATTCAAAACAAAACCAACACAACACAGTACTAAAGAACTAAGAGGTTTGGGAATAAACCCTGATATGATAGTATGCAGATCTGAATTGCTACTTGACGACAAACTCAAGGAAAAGATAGCACACTTCTGTGATGTACCAAAAGAGGCAGTTATCAATACACCGGATGCACATTCAATCTATGAAGTTCCATTAACAATGTATTCTGAAAATGTTGGTAAAATAGTACAGGACAGGCTTGGAATGGAAATGCCTAACAAGGCAGACCTATATGAATGGAGTCAAATCGTGGAAGACCTTCAGATAGAATCACCAAAAGTGAAAATAGGTGTGGTTGGAAAATACATTGAATTGGAGGATGCATATATCAGTATAAGAGAAGCATTAAAACATGCAGGAGCTGCAAACAAAGTTAAAGTGGAAATAGACTGGATAAAAGCCGATAATGACTTTAACATTGAAACACTCTCCAAATATGATGGATTATTAATACCTGGTGGATTTGGTGAAAGAGGAATCACAGGTAAAATAGAAACAGTGAAATATGCTATAGAAAATAAAATACCAATATTTGGAATATGTCTTGGATTGCATGCCATGTCAATAGCCATAGCACAATTAAACGGACATCCTGATGCAAACAGTACGGAATTCGAAAAGGATTGTTCATGTCCTGTAATAGATATGATGGAAGAACAAAAGAAAANNATGGGTGGAACAATGCGTTTAGGTGCTTATCCATGCAAAATCAAGGAAGGCACTTTAGCATATGAAGCATACAAGGAAGAATATGTTTCAGAAAGACACAGACACAGATATGAAGTTAACAATGAATACAGGAATATATTAACGGATTACGGTGCAATAATTTCAGGTACTTCCCCTGATGATTTCCTGGTTGAAATGATTGAACTTAAAGATCATCCATGGTTCCTTGGCTGTCAGTTCCATCCGGAATTTAAATCAAGGCCAAACGCTCCTCACCCAATATTTAAATCTTTCATTAAAGCTGCAAAAGATAATAAAGTAGACAATCTTTAATCTTTTCTTCCCTTTTTTTTAGAAAGAATTATGAATTTGCATATAATTAAAATTTTAGGAATATTTATAGTAACTATATGTTGCATAATTGCGGCATATACTGATGTTAAACGACAGATAATACCGAATAAGCTGACCTTTTCAACATTCATCATAGGAATCTCATTGGTTAGTCTTTATTATTTTCAAGAGGGTATTTTCAATATCCATTATTACGTTTCAATATTGTTGGTGTTCATATTATCCTATATCCTATGGTATTTGGGTGTATGGGCCGGTGGTGACGTGAAACTTTTCACGGCAATTTCAACATTGCTGATACCGGAATTTCTGGATATGATTCCGCATTACACAGTATTTAACACGATTTTACCGGTAGGTATTTCGTCATTTCCCATTCCAACTGTACTGTTAATCTTTAATAGTGTGTTATCAATTGTACCTGTAATAGTGATGATTATATCATATACAATTCTTAAAGATAAGTGTTATTTAATTAATGATTTGAAGGAAACATTAAATTTTAAGGAAGTCTTCTTGTCATTAAATTCATTGATAATATCATATATCATAATTTCACAAATAGATGTACATTACACAATCATTAAAATGGTATTTTTAATAATTTTTTCATATTTCATATACCGTATACAGAAAAATGATATTATACTAATTGCACTAACAGTTATTATTATAATACAGCAGTTTTTAGCATCAAATATCCTCATATACTTGGAAGAACTCGTAATATTATCATTTACGATAATGGTTAAAAACATATACGCAACAGGATTAATAAAGGAAGCATTAACAGAAAAAACATTAAAAACAAGCTTGGAAGAAGGAATGATACTGGCATATCCATTATACTGTCAGGACAATAAATACTACTTTGACAAGAGTACATTATATACGAAAGTAAAAAATCATATAAGTGGAAAAGACATGGGAAAACTGGTATGTAACACTCAGGCAAGTGGATTGACAATTGAAGACATATTCAAAATCATAGAAATTGATGAAATAGATAAAGTTCCGATTAAAAAGGGATTGTCTTTTGCACCATTTATATTGGCCGGACTGGCAATAACATTTCTGGTGGGCAATACCTTTACAATCATCACAACGTTATTGGGGAGGATATGATGGATAATAAAGGCCAATTAGCCCTTGAATACCTTTTGATATTCTTCATATTTATCATTATATTGTCCGTCATATCCATACCTTTATTAACGGACAGTATAGAATCAACAGAAGACATGACAAAAGCCGTTGAAACAAAAAACTTTCTAACTGAAATACAGAAGAACGTTAAATTGATATATTCTTTGGATGTTGGAAGTAAACGTACTTTTAGTGTCTATGTTCCATGTGATATGAATTTAAACTCAAATTTCACATCATACAATGTTAGAACGACATTGACGTTATCCGACAATACAAGAAAAACAATCAGTGTAGATATGCCATGTAAAGTCAGTTTTAATGGAAATATCAACTATTATTATGTTAGTTTAAAAAAGGGCTGGTATTATAATACGGAGGTTAAATGGTATACTTCTTCGTCCGGCGAAAGAAGTATTAATGTAAACTTTAAGTAAAGAGGTTTAATCCTCTTTATCATAGTCTTTAGCTAATTCTTTTAATTCCTTGTACATTATTTTTCTATCTTCCTCTGAACGGTTTTCATGATAGACTATTTCTTCCAGTTCTTCTTGTCTTCTGATAAGTGTATTTAATATGTCTGTAATAGGGTCAGGTATTTTTCCATGTTCTAAGTCATGTTTGTGCTGGCTTTGTTTTTTAATTGATTCTAAAGTTCTTCCAGGAATACCTACTATTGTTGAACCAGCAGGTGCTGATTTTGTAACTACTGATCCTGCTCCTATTTTACAGTCGTCACCTATTTCTATGTCTCCAAGTACTATGGCATTTGTTCCGACTACAACGTTGTTTCCGATGGTTGGATGTCTTTTTTTGGCTTCGAGGCTTGTTCCACCAAGTACCACTCCCTTGTATAGAAGTACATCATCTTTGACTATTGTAGTTTCCCCTATTACCACACCCATTCCGTGGTCAATGAAGAATCTTCTACCTATTGTTGCTCCAGGATGTATTTCTATTCCGGTAAAAAAACGATTTATATGTGAGATAAACCGACCTGTTAGCAGGTGTTTTCTTTGCCAGAACCAGTGGGCTAGTTTATGCAGCCATATTGCATGTAATCCAGGATAACACAGTATCACTTCTATTGTGCTTTTTGCAGCAGGATCGTTTGAGAATACTGTTTGGATGTCTTCTTTCATTAATTCAAACATTAGTTTAAGCCCCTTTCTGTTATTTTTACTATCTTATTATATGTCTTTAATCGTATTTATTTTTTTTAATTATTTTTTCTATTATAATATATAACAATCGTTATATTTATATATGGTTATAATGAAATATTATATTGAAGACTATTATATACAATATTTTAAACTTTAACAATGTATTCTAACATTTGTTAAAACTTTTTTTAATAGAATGAAATATAACAATTGTTATATTTTTTCTTCTATTATATAAAGTTACAATCAGTCTCAATAATTGAATTACTTAAAACATGAAAAATAAAACTAATAAATAATCACAAATCAAGAAAGGAAGTGAAAAAATGGCAATAGAAAATATAGAAATATTAAAAAAACCAATAGCAAATGATATAACAGAAACAATAGGAAACACACCGCTGGTAAAAATTAACAAACTGGCAGAAGGAATAGATGCAAATGTACTGGTGAAAATAGAATCATTCAACCCGGTAAGCAGTGTAAAAGACAGGGTAGCAGTATCATTGATAGAAGAAGCAGAAAAAGAAGGAAAAATAAACAAGGACACAACAATCATCGAGCCAACTAGTGGAAACACAGGAATAGCACTTGCATTTGCAGCAGCGGCAAAAGGATACAAGCTGAAAATAGTACTCCCGGAATCATTCTCAATAGAAAGAAGAAAACTCATAAAAATCTTCGGAGCAGACTTGGTACTAACACCAGCATCAGAAGGAATACCGGGAGCAATCAAGGAAGCAGAAAGACTGCATGCAGAAATAGAAAACTCATTCATACCACAGCAATTCGAAAACCCTGCAAACCCAAAAATACATGAAAGACTCACAGGGGAAGAAATATACAAAGACACAAACGGTGAAGTAGACATCGTAGTATCCGCAGCAGGAACAGGTGGAACAGCAACAGGAATAGCAAGAGCAATAAAACCTAAAAAAGAAGACTTCCAAGTAATAGTAGTCGAAGCAGCATCATCACCTATAATATCCAAGGGAGAAAAAGGAGCACACAAAATACAGGGAATCAGTCCGGGATTCGTAGCAGACACACTGGATTTGGATGTAATTGATGAAGTAATAACTGTAGAAGATGAAGATGCAGGAAAAGGAACTGTAAACCTGGCACAAAAAGAAGGAATACTTGCAGGAATATCATCCGGAGCAGCAATACATGCAGCATTGGAAGTAGCAAAAAGACCCGAAAACAAAGGAAAAACAATAGTAGCAATCCTTCCTGATACAGGGGAAAGATACCTTAGTGTAGACTGGTTAGCAGAATTATACTACTAACACTATACAACCCTAACCTCCCAGCCATTATACCAACTAATAATCATACTGTTTAAAGGGGAACGGATAATAATACTATTATCTATTCACAATCTTTTTTTACCAAATTTAATCCTAAGAATTAATAATTCAAAAATAGATATATTACAATAGAATTACTTTAACGAAGGATGAAATATGATTAACGTTACAACATTTTTAGATGCAAACTCGTGCAGACTTGATAAACCTGTATATTACTCAATAGACAGGGGTATACGATACAATTCAAGAGATATTCTTGGAATAATATCACATTTGGGACGAAAACTAAAGGAAATGGACATTAACAAGGGAGATCGTGTAGTAATATATCTTAACAACTCACCAGAATACCTGTTCTCGTTTTTGGCATTGTGGCGTATAGGGGCAGTAGCAGTACCAACAAACAGGATATACACAATCCCCGAATTACAGTACTACATTGAAGACTCTGGTGCAAAACTAATAATCACGGATGAAGAGATACCTGAACTTAACATAGACACTTATGTAATTCCGGAACTTGACGAATATGCAGATGATGAAATACTGGAAGCGGCCAATACAACATGGGATGACCTTTGTCAACTACAATACACAAGTGGAACAACAGGAAAACCAAAAGGGGCAATGTTAACTCATGGTAACTGGTTTAGTGCAATACAAAACGCTTGTGACGTGCTTAAAATGACGCAGGACAGTGTAATGTTCTGCATATATCCAATGGCACATGTAGGAATATTATGGGCAATTTCAACTCTAAGAACTGCAGCACTGTGCATAACAAAAAGCTCATATACCTTTCCCGAATATCTTGACATATTATTTGAAAACAGGGTAACACATGCAACAGGAATGCCGCCAGTAATTCATTCAATAGTATCAAACCCTGAACTGGTATTAAACAAGTTATACACAGTTAAAAGCATAATTTCGGGTGGAGGACCATTGCATCAGGACACATGGAAAAAATTCTATAAGAAATATGGAATACCTGTACTGAATGCTTACGGATCATCAGAAACAATAGTAATCGGAACAGGAACTGTTATAAGGCCAGAAGACTATGCATCAGCAGACAGATATGAAAGTGTAGGTCACCCGGTATGCTTCACAGAAATCAAAATTGTAGACACGGAAGATCCTAAAATTGAATTGGGACTCAATGAACCTGGAGAAGTAGCACTTAGAGGACCTTCAATAGCAAAGGGGTACTGGAACAAGCCTGAAGCAAACAGGGAAACATTCACTGATGACGGATGGTACCTGTCAGGGGATATTGGTTATGTTGATGATGATAAAAGATTGTTTATCACAGACCGTAAAAAAGACATGATAATAATGTCCGGATGGAAAATATATCCGACAGAAGTGGAAGAAGTGTTAATAGCATGTGACCTGGTGGATGAAATAGCAATATTCAGCATACCTCACGAACATCGTGGAGAAATACCTGCAGCTGCTGTAGTATGGAAAGACGAAGCAGATGAGGAAGGATTATTGGAATATGCAAGCAATAACCTTGCACGGTACAAGATTCCGCGTAAGATATTTACAGTAGATAAATTGCCGAGAGTAAATAATTGGAAGTTACTTAGACGTGACTTAAAAAAGATGTTGTTATAAGTGTAAGAATTTTTCCAAAAATAAATTTATATTAGTTGATTTCATAAATAATATTAATTAGTAGATAATGTATTGATTTAATTTGAGTGTTTAAAATGCATGGAAAAGAGATTAGTGAAAACATTGAGGAATATTTGGAAACAATATACAAAAAGAGCCTCACTGACAATATGGCAAAGACAACCGAGATATCTAAGGATTTGGGAATAGCTCCTGGTAGTGTAACACAAATGCTTAAAAAATTAGAAGAGGAAGGTTTTGTGGATTATTATCAATACAAGGGAGTTAAACTAACAGATAAAGGATATAAAATTGCAAGAAGTATTGTCCGTAAACACAGATTATTAGAATCATTCTTATACAACACATTAGGTATTGACATTGAAGACTTGCATGAACAGGCATGTGCAATGGAACATTCATTGTCTGATGAAGCAGAAAGAAAATTATGTCAATTGCTTGAATATCCTGATCAATGTCCTGATGATCATAACATTATCCCGATATGTGACTTGGACATTACCACCTGTTATGAATGTTCAAAAGTGCATAGTATAAATGATATTCCTAAAAGATTGGAAAATCTGATTGCAGTGGGAAACATGAAACCTAAAGAAAAGGGAAAAATCAAGTTCATACGTGGGGACAATGATAAACTTAAACAATTGCTTGATATGGGCATAACTCTGGAAACTGAAATTACGTTAATCAATTCCACACCATTAAATGGGCCTGTTAAACTATTGGTGGAAGATAAAGAAGTAATGTTGGATAAAGAATTATCTTATAACCTGTTTGTAGTATTGGAATGATTTTTTAATCAATATTCTCAATCTCTTTAAATCCTTACTCAATAATCTATTGATAAATATATTAATTAAGAAAAAAAAATATTAGAGTAATAAAAATATGGAGTGATATTATGGCAAATAAATATAAATGTATGTTATGTGGATGGATATACGACCCGGAAAAAGGAGATGAAGCACACGGAATAGCTCCAGGAACAGCATTTGAAGACTTACCTGATGACTGGAAATGTCCATTATGTGGTGCAACAAAAGACATGTTCCAACAAGCATAATAACATAATTATTATTGACCTTCTTTCATATTTTTTTTATTTTTTTGCGTTATTTTAGGAATATAATTCTTTTTAGGCTTATTTTTAAAAGTTACCTATTTTATGGTCTGACTTCAGGTTAAATCTATAACATATTTCATATTCTGCCATATATTTTTTACAAATAGATATATAAGTTAAATTACAGATAGATTATTAGTTATAATTATTAAATGATATTAAAAATTTTAAAGGTGGTGAAAAAATATGTTACTGGTTGAAGGAGAAGTAGGTGGAAAAAAATATAGGGAACCATTTTCAAAAGGTATACTTTCAAAATCACTCATAAGATCAGATGTAGAATCGGACAAAGCATATGAAATAGCATCTGAAATAGAAGATTCAATACAAAAAGACGGTAACGAAATTATAGCAGTAACAGATTTAATCAGAACAGTCCGATTAAGACTCGAGGAAGAAGACCCAAAGCTTGCAAAAAGATATGTTTTATGGAAACAAATAAGAAGATCAAAAGATCCGTTAATCATATTGATTGGAGGAGCATCAGGTATAGGAACATCATCCATTTCTTTTGAACTGGCAAGCCGACTCGGTATCAAAAACCTCTTAAGTACAGATATGATTCGTGAAGTAATGAGAAAAATGGTATCCAAGGAATTGTGTCCAACATTATTCGAGTCAAGCTATACTGCAGAAGAAGCATTGAAAACACCTGCTCCACCAGAGTTTGATAAAACACTATTGGGATTCAAAGATCACGTAGAAACAGTAAATGTGGGATTGACTGGTGTTATAGAACGTTCAATGAAAGAGGGTATAAGCATAGTCATAGAAGGAGTTCACATTGTACCAGGATTTATAGATGAGGAACTGTTGAATCATTCCAACGTATACCTGTTTGTACTTGCATTGTCCGATGAGGAAATACATAAGGGAAGGTTCTACTCCAGATGTAGACAATTATGGGCAAGAAGACCGCTTAAAAGATACTTAAAAAACTTCACGTCAATTCGTAAAACCCATGATTACATCGTTGGAGTGGCCGATAAGAATGATATACCGGTAATAGAAAACATTGATATTACCACAACAGTTGATGAAATGATTGAACACATCATTAAAGTCAAGGAAGCTGAACAACTGGAACAGCAAATCATGGAAAAAGTTCAAAAAAACAAATAAACTTCTCCCCCCATTATTAAACTATTTTTTCAATTTTTTATACGAAGAGCATTTCTTGAAGTAATTTAGGAAATAATATTTTTCATTAACACCCAGATTTCGGATAGTACGGGATAAAATGTTAAGTTTGTGTTTTAGGTTATATAAATAACGAGTAATTACAATCATTTAGCATATGATTGATTAAAAATAGGTTGTTTCATCAGAAGATTAACATCTGATTGTAAAATTATAAAAAAAATTATAAAACAGTTATTTAAAAAAAGAATAAATTGGAAAGTAAGTTTAAGCTTTCCATAATCCGTGGAGAGTACAGAATTCTCTTGCTTCAACTGATTCTGCTTCAGGTATTTTGAAGGTTGCTTCAGGTTTGTCTCCAGGGTTTAAGTATTGTTTGTGGATTTGACCGTCTGCAATTAATTCAATCATTGCTATGTAGTGGTCTTCATCCATAGGATGTTCAACTTCCCCAACTTTTACATGGTATCCGTCATCGATTCTTGTAACGATAGGGATGTGTTTTGGTGCACCTTCTCCTTCGGTTTTTGCTTCGATAACATTTAATGTTGATACATCAACATCATTTCCAGGTTTGACTATTTCTATTACATTTCCACTGTTTTTACAAAGTACAATGCTTGTTTTATCAAAATCTGCCATATTATCAACTCCTATTAATATTAAGAAGTGGGGGGTGAGGGTATTCTAGTATTTCTAGAAGTCTTCTTGTGATAATTCAAAGTATGCTGATGGGTGTTCACAGATTGGACATACTTCAGGTGGTTTTTCTCCTTTGTAAATGAAACCACATTTTCTGCATACCCAAGTAATTTCTTCTGATCTGTTGAAGAATGTGTTTCCTTCCACCATTGCCAATAATTTTCTGTATCTTTCTTCGTGGTGTGATTCTACTAAACCAATTTTTCTTAATCTGGCTGCTATTGCAGTGAATCCTTCTTCTTCAGCTACATCTGCAAATTCTGGATACATTGATGTTGCTTCTTCGTTTTCTCCTTCTGCTGCAGCTTTAAGGTTTTCTGCGGTGGTTCCGTATGTGAATGCTACACCTGTTGGAATTTCAATGCAGTCAGCATCTTCCTTAAGTTCCTGTATCATTTTGAATAATACTTTTGCGTGTTGGAATTCGTTATCTGCGGTTATGAGGAAAATTTCTGCAATTTTTTCAAAACCTTCTTTTTTTGCTATTTTTGAATACATTGTGTATCTGTTTCTTGCTTGACTTTCTCCAACAAATGCTTTGGATAAGTTTTCTAATGTTTTTACCATTTATATTCACCTATAATTTTACAAAAATATATTTATAAAAAATTGTTATATATTTTCTAAGATTATAATTCTATTTATCAATTTTTCAAATATATATAAATTATTGTTTTTTTTAAAATGATTTTTTAATTAGTATTTTGTAAAAAAAGGGGTATGTTTGGGGGGAAGGGGGTTAACTAGAATATCCACAATACAGTTATTATTGCTGCTATGATAAATACTAGCGGTGCAAGTAACTTGCTGACAGACACTACTGAGGATATTGTTGTTACCAGTTCTGTTGCATTGTTTGGTCCAAGGGTTTTAATGTTTACCCTTGCAGTGGCACTTGCCACACTCACTTCTTCAAGATTGTCTATTGCTTCAGGTATCAATTCAAGCACTTTCTGTATAATCAGATCTCCATGTTTTGTTCCTACCGTTAATCCTCCACCGGATATTGTGTTAACAAGGTGAGTGTCTGTTGTCATTGTTTCGATCATATCAATTTCAGGGAATTTTTTATTTATTGCTTCAAACAGTCTTTGTCTGAATCCTTTCTGCATATTGTTTCCATCAAAGACTACGTACAGCATTTTCTGGTCATCCACTTCCGTAAGCATTAGTTTTACTCCACTTTCACCCATTCCATCTTTTATAGGTATTTCATCAAGTGGATTGAATGCATAGCCCATTTTGATTGGATGCATTTCAGGCTTTTCTATTTGTTCTATTGCCTTTTCTATTTGCAGTACCCTGTTATGGCCGGGAAGTAATCTGTCATAGTTGCCGCTTAGACTGTTATGACAGTCCACCAGTACAACATCCTTTACGTTGGTCACGTATTTTGTCTGGTAAATCATTGACAGTCCCACTCCATAATCTATGTCGTCTCCGGAATGTGGTGCAAAGGTGCTTAGTATAACTGCCCCTTCATCAAAGAATTGCACTCCTATTTTGGCTTCGTCATATTGTACTCTTTGGAATTTTGTTGCATTATTGGAGTATGTCAGGGTAGGCAGCACTTCATTTATTGCGTTTGTTACTTTTCGTACTTCTTTTGATGCTACAGGATTAAAGTCATGTGTTGCCGCTCCGTGTGCGATTATAGCAAAATCGTCCAATTGATTTGCCATTATTGTAGGCAGGTTTCCTCCTCCAATATTTCCCACGGGTCCTGGATGTACGCATGGTGAAATGTAATTTGCCTTTATGCCCTCCTTTGTTTTGAAGCTTATCAGTGATACTAGTGTATCTATGTTCTCTCCCATTTCACTGAAGACTTCTTCCATTGCAACTGATCCTTCACTTATCTGTGCAATAAACAAGCTTAACAGTTCCAGTCCACCAACTCCGAGGTTACTTTTTATTGGTGATTCTATTACTGCTACAAATGCGTATACTGCTATTGCCAGTACCAATGCTCCGATAATTGCTTTAATGTAGATGGAATACACGTTTTCCATTGTTGCTGCCATCAGGTTATTTATTAGTATGAGCATACTTATGGTAAGCACGGGTTGTATTGATGATATGAGCACTCCTTCTATGTATTTAATGTTTGATGTTGACCAGAGTACTAGTGCTTCCACTGCAAAACCGAATACCAATCCTAATATTAAGGCGTTGGTAGTGATATCTGAATTGAAAAAGTATGATATTACTGCACCCAACAGGTAGAAGAAACATGTGAATAACATAAATACGAATGCAAGAAACATTGCCTGCTTTAATTTGACGTGTCTTCCCTTTAGTTTATTTACTGTACTGTGTATTAGTCCACCGGAAGCAATTGTGGTAAGGCCGAATAAAAAGAACGTGTTTGCCGCACCATCAAGGAAAGCATATACTGCCGAGTCTATGTTAAGGCCAGGCTGCAGGCATCCGACAATTCCTCCAGTTAGGAAGCTGACAACAAATATTAAAAAAACGGATATCTTGGTTTTAGGTAATGTTACCATGTACTTTGTTAATCTTATTATTCTTTCAGATAACCCCATTGTTACCTCCCCTCATTTTATGTATAAAATATTATATAACCTTTAAAGCATATTAATTTTTTCATTAAAAAATATTTAATTAATAAAAAACAGAAATAAGATTAACTAAATCTTATGGGGTATAATTTTGGAATATGAATTAAACACACCATTAAACGATGAAGATATCAGTAAACTCAAAGCAGGAGATACTGTTTATTTAACTGGAAAAATATTCACGGCCAGAGACAGTGCACATAAAAGAATTATTGAATCAGGAGCTCCAATGGACTTAACGGGAGTGGTACTGTTTCATGCTGGTCCGATAATTAAGGAAAATGATGGCGAATATGATATTGTTGCTGTAGGACCAACAACCAGTATGCGTATGAATCCATATGAGGCTGACGTACTTGATATGGGAGTGAAGGCAGTAATAGGTAAGGGTGGAATGGATGAGAAAACACAGGAAGCTCTGGTACGTAACAATGCAGTTTTCCTGACAGCCGTGGGAGGATGTGCAGCAGTTTATGTTAACGGTATAAACAATGTGGATAATGTTGAATGGTTGGATCTTGGAATGCCTGAAGCAATATGGCAATTGGATGTTGAACGATTTGGTCCGCTGATTGTCACCATGGATTCACATAATGAAAACTTGTATAAAAAAAAACAAATAATGGGGAATAGACATTGAGGGGAAAATCAACGATATTAATACTATTTATAGCATCGATTATATTGATGGCAGCGTTCTTTTTAATAACTCCAAATTTCATCACGGATAATGGGGATTTTAAACATTTTGAAGATAATGACATGTCATTTGACATGTATAACACGTGGACGGTATATGAATATGATGATGCGTTAAAAAAGCCTTTCTTATCAACAACTCCTGATTCAATATTGCTTAATCCTGTGGATGATTCACAGTTTAGCTTTGATAATGGACAGGCTGTAGACACGTCTTCTGAAGGTGTGGTTAATACGGGCACTACAAATGCCTATGATGTGGCAATAGTAAAAACGGAAATAACCAAGATCAAATCGTTGCCTGACGGAATATCTTTGGATGATGCATATAAATCCGATAGTTTATATTCATTAATGACAGGTTCGGGTCAGTTTCAGTTAATTAACGATACTGCCATGACAGTAAGCGGCAAGCCAGCCCATCAGTTCATATACAAGGTTAGCGGAACAACATATCATGATACGTGGATAGATGCAAACGGATACTACTTAAGGGTAGACAGCCAGGCTCCAAGTGGATTTATGGATGATGTTCAGCCACAGTTTGATTATTTAATCAGTACTCTAAACATTAAATAATCATATTCTATTTTTTTTTAAGATTATAATGTTAAAACGAGTTTAAATAAAAAAAGGGGAGTTGATGTTAGTTCATTGAACTAACTATGTTTTTTACAACGTCATCTGTACCATCAACAGCATTCATTGTCTGCATATTGTATGTTGTACCATCTTTTACAAACCAGTATTTGGTTATGGTTTCATTTTTGGTTCCATCTATTTCTACTGCTTCTGTTTTAATTATTTCCAGATTCGCATCGTTCAATTTTGTAGTTTGTATTTCGTATTTGTCGTCAAACTGTTCTTTGTAGCCTGCTATTGCTGCTTCAAGGTCTGTTGTTAATTTTGTTGGATAAATGTTTATTTCATTTGTATCATTTGATATTGTTAATGAGTTTCCTGATGAGTTTTTTACAATATATCCTGAGGTTAATTTTATTGTTTCACCGTTAACGCTTACTTTGTTCATTGGTGAAAATGGACTCATGATATATGCTCCGGCTATTATTATTAAGAGTAGTAAAATACCAATCATGTGTATTCGTTTCATATTATTCCTTCCTTTAATTCTACATATATTTTTCTGTTTTGTTGAATATGTATTTTTGCCATTAAAAAGTTTAATATGTTTTTGTAATCATATATATCAATATATTACAGTATTGTAGAAGTGTAGAAAAATATGAATGATCGTTTAGAAAATATTTTTACAAATTTTGCTAATTCACATGAAGAGTCTTTGAAGAATATGGGTATGTCCAAGGAATCTTTTATTGATCAGGCCAAGCAGTGGAGTAAGACTGATGAAGGTAAGCTTGAAATTCAGAAGTTTATCCTTCAGCAGGAGATTGCTGATTTGGAGGAACAGATTTCTGATATTAAGGAGACTATTAGTAAAAAACGTGAATCTATTCTGGATATTGATGCTGAATTAAGTAAATTATGATAGGTTGGTGATTTGTATGGTAGAATTATCTATTAAAAAGAGAGTCAGAAGAGAAAATAAGGATGATATGGATAGTCCGATGTATGTTGAAATTCCTAGCGTGATTGTAGACGGTTACGGTATTCGTGATGGGGATGAGGTGGAATGGACTTATTTCATTAATTGCAAGAATCAGAAGAAGGTTACTCTTAAGTATGAGTATAAGGGTTTCTAATACTTTTCATTGATTCTTTCATGAAACTTTTTTTTTTGAACATTTTTCAATTTTGAAATCAGCATTTTTTGTACCTTTTTGAAGAATTCTTGTTCTCAATTAAGGAACTTTTATCATTTTTATTTCACATTATGTGAATAGAATTTCATATTAAATAACACATCTTAGGAACAAAAAAAACTTTTAAATCACATTTTAGGAACACTCGTATGAAGTTATTTTAGATAAAAACAAGCAGATAATCCTTATTTTATTTTTAAAAACTTAAATAATTCTTTATATTTAAAATACTCGTTAATAATCACTTTTTTATTTTTTTTATAAAAACACTTCAAACACCTTTATAAGGGTTGTATCATTTGCAATAATGGTTAAAAATCTTAAAAATGTATTATTGTTTTGTAAATAATATATCACAGATAAATGTTGAAAAACATTATAAAATACAGTCTATCATTTATTTTTAACAATAAAAAAATAAAATTATTTTTTAACATTTATTTTTTTGTAAATTAAAATACATAAATTTGTAAATATACTTCATAAACAATTTCATATAAAATAAACAATAATATAATAATCTCACTAAATAATATTATATGTTTAATGTATTTTTATAATTTATTATAAAATGTTTTTTATATTAGTAAGAAAAAAAATATAAATAATTAAGAAAACTATTTGAGAAATTTCAACATTAAACTTGAAAAAACAAGTTACTATAATTATTCATAAAAATTATTCGGGAGATAATAGTATGCCCATTCAAAATAAATATAATTCAGATATGGATGATTTGGGTGAAGCATGCAAGGATTATAAGTTACATTTGACCATTCTATTTTGTATAATCATATCAGAATATATTGGTGTAATAGCATTGGATATTGCTGGAGTAAACATAGTTCTCATGCCATTACTGTATTCATTAGTATTAGCAATAGCATTCTACATTGTAAAACCATTCACATGGATAAACAAGACACAATCCGACGAATCCTCTGCAATAATGATGTTGCTTGTAGGACCCTTACTGGTAAAGCTGGCAATAGCAAGTGGTCAAAACCTAACCATAATCTTTGACGTCGGTCTGGCAATCCTGCTGGAACAGTTAGGTAACTTCGGAACAATATTCATAGGATTACCAATAGCATTACTCTTGGGATTCAAACGTGAAGCAATCGGAATGACCAGTTCAATCTGCCGTGAACCACAGATGGCGGTAGTAATGGACAGATACGGTTTCACTTCACCGGAAACAAGAGGATTCTTTACAGTATTCCTGATAGGTACAGTGTTAGGTACGCCATTTATCAGTATAATGGCAAGTGTTCTTGCATATGTAATCCCATTACACCCATACGCATATGGTATGGCGTGTGGTATTGGTAGTGCAAGTATGAATGCAGCGGCAGTCGCATCGCTCTCGGCAATTTATCCACAGCTTTCAGTACAGCTGGAAGCATTCAGCGGTATGGCAAACCTGATTGCAATGGTAACTGGAATGTATGTATACATATTTGCTGCAGTTCCATTAACAGAAAAGTTATATGATATTCTTGAACCTATATTTGCGAAATTCGTAAAGGAAGAGGAAATTAATATAGAAGAGGAGTTATAGATTATGGAAATAGATTTATCTTTTAAAATGGTTTCCGAATGGATAGGAATTCTGTTAATATTCTCAGTAATGGCAGCGATAGGTAACTATGTAGGTTATCAGTATCCCTTCGTAGAGTCACTCATAGGAATGTTCATACTATGTTTAATATCACTTGTCGGTTTAATAGTTGAAAAGTTATTGCCGTTTGATAATATTCCGGCAATTATCTATATAAGTTTAATAGGTTTATTTGTAGCATTGCCATGGTTTCCGCTTGCAGATTTAATCATATACTACACTTCAAAAGTCGATCTGATATCATTAACCACAGTTTTACTGGCATATGCTGGAGTAGCAATGGGTAAGGATCTGGGCAGTTTCAAAAAAGTTGGTTTAAGAGGTATAATCGTTACCTTTGCAGTAATATTTGGAACATATCTTGGCTCAGCAGTTATAGCTCACATAGCCTTAGCATATACAGGTATGATTTAATCATATCATATTTTTTTTTCCAAAATTTTTAACAAATCTGATTTTAACATAATAACAATTACAAAGAACATTTATCACACAGGTTTTAAACATGAACAATAATGAAAAAGATAAAAAAAGCCTGATTGATGACTACAAATTGCATATAACAATACTTTTTATTTCAACAATATCATTGGGTATAGGAACAATCAATATTCCACTAATAAACGGTTTCAATCTGGTACTGTTGCCAATAATGTATTCATTGTTTCTTGCAGTTCTATTTTATATTTATAAACCGGCAAAATGGATTAACAAAAGTCAATCAAAAACATGTGCAGAAATACTGTTAATACTGATTAGTCCATTGATAGTTAAACTGGCCATTGCCAGTGGTGAAAACATAGACATACTATTCAACGTTGGACCTGCACTATTGTTGAAGGAACTTGGAACAGTAGGTACAGTAATAATAGGATTGCCAATAGCATTACTCTTAGGATTCAAACGTGAAGCAATCGGAATGACCAGTTCAATTTGTCGTGAACCACAGCTGGCAGTACTGATAGACAAGTATGGATTTGATTCCGATGAGGTAAAGGGATTTTTTGTAGTTTATCTAATAGGAATAGTGCTTGGAACGATATTCATCAGTATCCTGACAAACATTCTCTGTTATCTGGTACCATTACATCCATATAGTTATGCATTGGCATCAGGTATTGGAAGCACCAGCATGAACGTGGCCGCAGTATCCAGTCTGATAGCATTATATCCTGCTTTGAGCGATAAGCTACTGGCACTTAGCGGATTGTCCAACATGATATCAGTGGTATTCAGTATTTACGTATACATTTTCATCTCATTGCCGTTAACTGAGAAACTATACGAAAAGTTTCACAAATACTTTAATTAAAGGAAAGTTTTTACAGTAATTTTTAATCATTATCCTTTTTAAATTTATTTACTACTTTAAACATAAGAGAATATATAAAACAATAGGAGAATTAACAATATGAGTGATTCAATTATGGAAAATTCAAGATTTTTAATAGAAAAACTAAGACAGGAAAGTCCACTTACTCACTGCATAACCAATGTGGTAACGGTCAGGGACTGTGCAAATGCGGTGCTTGCAGTTGGAGGATCACCAATAATGGCTAATGCTCCTGAAGAGGCAGAAGAAATAACTTCAATAGCAAACAGTTTGGTAATAAACATCGGAACGTTAACGGCCGAACAAATAGAAACAATGAAAAAATCGGCAAAACAGGCAACAAAACAGGGTAAAGCATTCGTCTTGGATCCGGTAGGTATAGGAATAAGTAAGATTAGAAACGAAACACCGATAGATATTCTAAAAGAATCCAAAGCAGCAATAATCAGGGGAAACCTGTCAGAAATAAAAGCGATTGCAATGTTCTATGGAATACTTGAGGAATGTACAACGGCAAAGGGAGTGGATGTAGCGGACTCTGACATAATAAACAGGGACACCCTGGAAACAAATGCGAAGATAGTTAAAAACATAGCAGAAAAACTCGATACAACAATAGCAGTATCCGGACCTATAGACATAGTATCAGATGGAAAGGATGTTTATGCACTTGAAAATGGTGATGCAATGATGGCAAATATCACTGGAACAGGATGTATGCTCGGATGCATCATGGGAGCATATGCTGCAGTTGGCGATTCATTGACGGCAGCAGTCACGGCAACAGCGGTCATGTCAATAGCAGGACAAATGGCTGCAAAAACGGCACGTGACAACAGCCAGGGAACAGGTTCCTTTGGAACGTATCTTGTTGATGAACTGTCCCTTATGAACGGGGAAACGTTCACAAAACACGCAAAAATAACAAAACTATAATTGGAGGTCATATTCATGGAAAAGTATGGGCTGTACCTTGTAACGGATCAGTTTGACCTTAAGGAAGATCAGTTTCTCAACGTTATTGAACAGTCAATAATAGGTGGCGTATCAGTGGTACAGATAAGAGAAAAACACTCCACAACAAGGGACTTTCTGGAACTTGCAGTAAAATGTAAGGAAATTACTGATAAGTATGACGTACCTCTAATAATCAATGACAGGATTGATGTGGCACAGGCAGTCAATGCTGCAGGAGTTCATCTTGGACAGGATGATATGCCATGTAAAACTGCACGTCGCATATTGGGTTGTGATATGACAATAGGAATAAGTGTACACACCTATGAAGAAGCAATTAGGGCACAAAACGATGGGGCGGATTATCTGGGAGTGGGTGCAATAGAAGCCACGTCAACCAAAAGGGATGCGGATATTGCAGAACCTGAAGAGTTAATGAAAATATGTGGAAATATTGAAATTCCAAAAGTGGCCATTGGCGGAATAAAAAAATCCAATGCCAAAAAAATTGTGGATGAATATGATTTTGATGCAATTGCAGTTGTTTCTGCTATCATGAAAAGCAATAATCCGCGTAAGGCCGCTTTAAAACTATTGAATGAGGTGAACAAATGAACAGGAAAACAGTCTATGCCGGTATACTTGGAGGTGTTGTGGCTGATGCTCTGGGTGTACCCTATGAATTCAACAGCTATGAACAAATGCAGGAAAATCCTGCCACTGAAATGACTGGTTACGGTACTTATCATCAGCCGCCCGGTTCATGGTCTGATGATTCGTCAATGACAATAGCGACAATGGACAGCCTAATCAATGGTGTTGATTATGAGGACATGATTGGAAAGTTCTGTGAATGGCTTTTTGATGCAAAGTACACTCCACGGGATGTTGTCTTTGATCATGGAAAAACCACCTACTGTGCATTGTACAATTATCGTCACAATCATTTGGATTCTTTGGAATGTGGACAGGACGGTGTACGTGACAACGGTAACGGTTCTCTTATGAGAATCATGCCTGTATCCTTATATGCTTATGCTAAAGGTTTGCAGGTTGAAGAACAGATGGGATTGATTGATAACGTATCATCTCTGACCCATGCCCACAGCATCAGTAAGGCATCATGTAACATTTTTAATTTTGTCGTACAGGAAGTGTTGAATAATCCTGATGAAGACTTTAAGGCATTAATCGAAAACGCTCTTGACAAATCCGGAAAGTATTATGATAATGATGAATATGACTGTTTTAACAGGATATACGATTCATTGTTCTTGTTAAATGATGATGAAATAGGCAGCGGCGGCTATGTTGTTGCATCATTGGAAGTTGCATTATATTCCTGTTATCATACGGATAATTATGAAGAGGCTGTTTTAAGGGCTGTCAATTATGGTGGTGACACGGATACCAATGCCATTATTGCAGGTGGTTTGGCCGCTGTTTACTATGGTTTTGACGGTATTCCCGATGAGTGGTTGGATACTCTCATAAGGCTTGATTACATTAAAGGTTTATGTGATGAGTTTTATAAGTCATTAAAATAAAAAAATAGTCTAATTTTTTTCTTCTTTTTTCTATTCGAAGCGTTTTTCAAAGAATTTTCTGAATTCATTTATTGTATCTCTGTTTGTTGAATAGTAACACATTTTTCCATCTTTTCTTATGTTCAACAGTTCACAGTCTGTCAGCATTTTCATGTGATGGGATAGGGTAGGCTGTGTGATATTGAATCGTTCAAGTATATGGTTTGCACACATTTCGTTGTCCGTGGTTAACATTAGTATTTCTATTCTTTTTGGTTCACTCAATGCTTTTGCAATTTTTGAAACGTCATCAGTATTCATGATTAATAACCTGCTATGTTTTTATTATTAATATCTCGTTTTTTAAATATATTATTATTGTTTTTTTCTTAATAAAAAATCAATAATGTTTGATATTGGTATGCTTAGATTTTTCAGGATTTTAGCTAACAATATCCTCATTATTGGGTATATGAAACTAATATGACCAGTGATTACTGCAAAAGTTTTCAATTCTTTTAAACTTAAATCAGTGTAATCTGTTTATCCGTAACTTGAAATATCATCATTTAACGGTTCACATATTTTATCGTGTACCGGCACAAGAGTTAGTCACATGATGTCATGGTTTATGCCGTTGAAAATAATCTTATCTAATCAGAAAAGGGGTGTAGTTTGTGGGGGGAGGTGAGGTTATTCTTCTTTATTCTTAATAATGTCACTGTACTGTGGAAATTCTTCTATGAAGTCGTATATTTCTTTGTCCAGGAATTTCGTGTATTTTTCTACAGGGTCTGCATCAGGTTTTGCATATTTGTATTGCAATTGTGTTCTTGTAGCATAGGATTTTTTCAGTCTTTCCTTTACTTCCGGATTGAAGTTCTGTAGTTTTGTTGGTCTGTCGTACTCATGTCCTTTGTATGCCAGTCCCACCAGGTTGAATCTGTATGGCATTATTGTTCCTGCATTCAATGCCGTTTCATACATTTCAAAGTATTTTTCCGTTATAAAGTCATAGTTTAGGGTTATTTTTGATTCTTTTGTGTGTTTATCTATTTCTATTAAATTGTTTATGTGGTCTATATCCCAGTCTTTTTCATTTATCATCTTATCTCACTTCACATTGTTATATTTCTTCACATTGTTATATATCCCTTTTAGTATAAATACTTTAATACGCACAAAAAAATACAATTCTAATCATCAACAAAAACAGTTACCAATGAATTGCCGCAATCAAGAAATACGTCAATGAATGTACCTGCAATACAGGCGCAATTAACAATATGAATCTCACACTCTTCATTAACATCAAGAAGATACTCTTCAAGCTGTTCATAGCTGCCGTCAAATTCGGGATAGTCCAGAATATCCTGCAGGTAATACTTGGCATCCTTTCTAAGAATTTTTCCGTTTATTTCAATATATCTCATGATACTCACCTAAAAAAATGTTGCATGGTGATGATTCATTCATCACATACAAAAAACAGATATTCGTTTTCAAGGGATGCATCAAAGAAGGTGTCAATCAAATCCAAGGATACCTCTTCACTGTTGATAAGTTTTATTTCGGTTTCAACACCAATATCAGTTAGACAGTCATACAATGCATCTAAATTTCTTCCATAATAATCAGGCAAATCCAATTTGCGTATAAGATATTCATGAGATTCCTTTTTAATCTTTTTACCGTTGAGAGTTATATGTTTCATAAGAAAACTCCTTTAGATTTCTGTGAACGTGTTATAATGATCTTCAGTATAATACACCTTATAGTTTTCAGTAGAGTAAACTATTCTTTTTGGTCCACGACTTGTTCCATTGGCTTCAATGTCACATTCAATATATCTCTTCTCGCTATGTGGCAGAATTCCCTGTCTATTGGTGAAAACGTCCCCACCAATGCTTTTTCCAGGGGCATAGGATTTGAGCGGTCCACCCTGCCATCCCAGTTGCTGTGCTTCCTTTTTCGTAATGTAGTTACTTGGCAGTTTATGATATTCTTTTATATATGCTGCAACTTCCGGAGCCGTAACGTATTGGCCGCTTTCAATTACATCAACAGCCGTTGTATTGTTAACAGTATCCGAATCACTCAATGCACTTGTTCCAAATATTCCGCCGATAAGGGCGATTATTATTACAGCTACAACCGAAATTATCTTTTTGTCCACCATTTCACCCCCATATTTAGGATATGTTAATAGTTTTGTTTTTATGTATGATTATAATTTGCTGTTGATTCAATTATTCTTTTTCAATCTAAGTCCAAACATAGAATTATCATTGATTAAATGCAATCTATTAACTGACAAAATAATTAATTATTTGCTTTTTATTCTAAATTTTATTCCATAATCACATGGAATATAATAAAAATTTTTAAGTTTTGATACATTTATATACTCTAATGTTTAAAAGTAATACTTAATAAGAATCGTATTTAAAAGTAATACGGTTCTTATTACACAAATCTATTGATTGGAAAACTTTAAACTGCCACATTCCACAGAAGATCTGAATTCAAGGTTTTCAAGCCAATAAAAAAATCATAAACAGAGAAGACAAACGCTACACAAATAATCTTCATGCACAATCGACACACTGCAGAATGATTAAAAACATACACAACAAAATGAATGAAACATCTTTCAAAACAGGAAAACAGGGCAAAAAAAGTTTCCAATCAAAAACATATTGACAAAACGCAAGTAAGTCAAAACAGCAATAAGCAAAAAAACTAAAAAAATACATAAACCCGTAAGGGATGGTTAAAAAAATGGAGGGTGGCAATAAACCCTGTGATATTATATATTCACAGAACAATGCCACAAATAGGAATGAACATAAAAACAGCACAAAAAATCTTATTAATAGCCATAACGTTACTTTTAGTAAGCTTAACAGCAGTAAACGCAACAGAAGACAACCAGACAGGTGTACAAGACAACTATCCAACAATGATAGAACAGACAAGCACACAGCTTCAAACACAGGCAGTTACTGAAGAGAAAGACACTATAAAGACGGAAAATAATAAGAATCAAACAAGGAAAACAATAACAAAAAAGCAGTTAAACACAAAACGGGGCATAGACGAAACAATAGACACAATACTGTCAATAAAATTCCTCTACAACCCAAACGATGAATTTTCATCAGAAAATCACCTAGCAACACACATTGACGAAGAGTACACAATAGACATCACACTAACAGAAGACCAACAGGACATACCAATAGATGCACAGATACAGCTATACCACGAAAACAACATAACGCCAGACACAATACAACTCAACCAGGGACATGCACAGAAAACCTACACCACAACAAGCATAGGCATGCAGGACATATACGCACAATACGCCGGAGACCAGCAATACAATCCATCACAAAGCCAGACAATAACACTGGACTCGGAAAGCTACCTGACAACAATAACCATGAATGAAATAGATAACCAGCCAATAAACTCAACAATAACAGTGGAAGGATACCTATACTACAATGAAAACATCCCATTAACAAACGCAACAATCATCATCGCACTAAACAACACTCAAATGGCAACAGCAACAACAAACCAGCAGGGAAAATACACGACAACAGTAAACCTTGAAAACGTTCCGGCACAAGAATATGCACATCTGACAGCACAATACAACAGTCCAACAGACAAATACGCAGATGCAGACACATTCTGCAACTTCGACATAGAAAAACTTGAAAACACGATAACAACGGACATAACACAGGCAAACACAGTGGCAACACCGGTAACAATCACTGCAATCACCAACAGCAGCTACAGACAGACAATAAACGTCACAATCACCGACGACAACAATAACACGGTATACAGCAACAACATAATAACAGGAGACAATGGAGAATTCACGATAGAATACGTTCCTACAAAGGCAGGAATATATCATGCAACAATAGAGGCACCTGAAGATGACAACTACCAGAACAAAACAATAAACCTTGATTTTGAAGTAGAAATAGCCTTCCTATACCTTGAACTGGAAGATTTTTATGAATCACTGGTAATGGACAACGTTTCAATCACAGGATATCTTGTAAATGAAAACGATGACCCGGTACCAAACGTCCCAATAGAAATAAGCACGGATGACGCAGTATTAACAACAGTAGTCACCGATGCACAGGGAAGATTTAACTTCACACAATACAGGTTTACAAGCATGATGGATGACGATTTCATAACAGTATACTTCTATATAGAAGATACAGAGGATTATGACGGCTACTATGACTATGTCAGCTATTACCTCTCACGAAGAAACGTTAACATAAGCATGCACACCGACAGCAGTGTAAAGATAAACCATACACTCCACATCAACGGAAATGTACAGGACAGCTACAACTCATCAGTCCCCGAAGGAAGCGTAAGCATATTCATAAACAAAGTGGAAAAACAGTCAAACATAGCAATAGATGCCACAGGAAATTATGAAACAGACATAAACGTCGGCGAAGACTACCTTGGACTAACACAACTGGAAGTGAAGGCACTCTTTGTTCCTGCAGATACAGGAGTATACTACAGTGAAAACTACAATCAAAGCAACATAACACATGAAATGATCCAAACAAGAATGGAAATACATGCAAACGACACGCAAGTAAATCAAAATGCAAACATTACCATAATCTTACTTGACGAATATGACAACAGGTTAAATGAAACAATAAACCTCGTCGTAAGAGATAAAAACCATGAAATAATCTATGAGGAAGACCTGCAACTTGAAAACGGAACAAAAACCATAAACATAACACTGGAGGATGAAGGAAGATACTACATAAGCGCACAATACAACGGAAAAAAAGACATATACACTGCAAACAGCACAGAAGATGAAATAAGTGCAACAAAAAAACCTACAATAATCACCCTAAATTCCATTGCAAACCAAGTATATGTCAATGATACAATAAGTATAAGCGGAACGTTGACAGACATTGACGGCCAACCGCTAAACAACGTTAACGTAACAATAGAAATCATCAACGCAACAGACACAAACACAACAAAGGTTGAAGTTGCAAACGGAGAATATAACACTGCCTTCAAACCATTGAAGATTGCAGATAACATAACAGTAAGGGTAAGCTTCATACAAAACGGTCAATACCTTGGAAACTACGCTACAAAATCATTTAAAGTAGTAAAACGCAACACAACGGTAAACATAAACGCATTGCCTCAAACAATAAGGTATGAAGACACAATAACCATAACAGGAAATGTTACGGACAATCATAATCAGCAGGCAGCAAACGGAAGTGTACAAATATGGATAAACGATAAACATACAGACACCATAACACTCGAAAACGGACAGTTTACATCACAATACCATATAGTAGAGGTTGGAGAAAATCAGCAGTTAAAAGTCATATATATTGAAAATGATGCATACAACACATCAAACAACACAGTAAACTTTGAAATACAGCCATTGGCAACACAATTAAACATAAACAATATAGAAGACACCCTAATAAATCATACCATAACAATAAACGGAACACTCAAAGACGAAAACGGCAAAAACATCACAGGACAATTGACGGTAAAAATAAACAACCAGACAATAAACGAACAAATCATAGCACAAAACGGTGTTTTCCAATTCGATTACACACCAGCCGATGTGGGAACATACACAGTAAACATAACATTCACACCAACCCAGTACTACACCACAACCAGCAACACAGCCACATTCAACTCACAAAAAGCAACACTGAACATAGAAAACACAACAATAACAGGTGACAACAGGGAAAACACAATAACGGTAAACATAACACTAACGGCAAACACCAACATAGACATAACAAGTATTCCAGTAACAATAACTGTAGGCCAGCAGGAATACACACAATACCCTGATGAAAACGCAACAATAATCATCGAAACAGGCAAACTGGTACCTGATGATTATCAGATAAGCGTACATATCAACCAAACACAATACACACAACAACTGGATGAAAACCTGCAGACAATAAACATAGCAAAAGACACACCAACAATTAACCTGAAGGAAATATCCACAGCAGTATACTCAGAAAACATTCAAATTGAAGGAAACCTGACAGATTCATACGGCAGATTATTAAATAACACATCATTAACCATAAAAATAGCAGACCAGACATACGAACTAACAACAGATGAAAACGGTACATTCAAGCAAACAACCAACAGCTTCAAAGCCGGAACAAACACCATCAACATAACAGTACCAGAAACAGCATACCTAAACAAGGCAACACTAAGCACAACATTCAATGCACAAAAGGAAAACACAATAATAACATTTGACGAAACAAACAGAACATTACCACAGGAAAACCTTAACATATCAGGAAAACTAACAGACAAAAACAACAATCCGCTGTCAAACAAAAAAGTGACAGTCACGGTAAACAACAAGAAATACACGGCAACAACAAATGCGCAAGGAAGATTTAACATAACAATCAAAAAGGCAAAACTTGGAACATACCAAATAAACGCAACATTTACCGATGAAAACTACAACACATCATTTGCACAAAAAACGGTCAACGTAACAAAACTACAGGTAAGCCTAACAGTAGAAAACATCAAATCTGCAGTAGGAGAAGATATCCTCTTAAGAGCATACCTTGTGGATGAACTAGGAAACGTAGTAAACGGTGGAAACATAGTATTCAAGATAAATGGAAGAACACTGAGAATGGATGACCGTTTTGACACAGACATGCCGGACGTACACAAATTCACAGTACAAAATGGAATAGTTGAATACAGCATACCTGCAGAACTGTACCTGTCCGGTGCAATGAATTTCACGGCATCATTCAGTGGAAGCAGCCTATACGAAAGTGCCAAATCAAACGTTGCAAGCGTAGAAATATTACTGCGTGATGCAAAAATAAATGTTATCACACAACCCGTAAACGTCAGACAACACGAAAACATTACACTAAGGGCAACAATAGAAGATCTTACAGAAAACACAACCAGAACATTAGTAAACGACGATTCATACGTAATATTTAAGATAAATGATGTGACACTTAAGGACGAAAGCGGAAACATCATATTTGTACCGGTAGTAAACAACACTGCAGAGTACAACTATAACATTGCAGTAAAATCAGCAGTTGACAATCAAAACAACACACGAGAGTACAACGTTACAGCAGTATACGTAAACAACAACTACTCCTTAAATATTCAAAACTCAACAGTATTCGTAGTAGAAAAATCAGAAGTCAACATTAACGTAACAAGTATTGAAGTTGCAGAAAACAATTTAAGAATAAAGGCTAATCTAACCGATTACACCGGAGTGAATATTATAGGTGAAAACAAAATCTGTATAAAAATAAACGGAATCACCTACAAGGAGGAAGAAATTAACAGGTACTACTACATTACAGATGGTATCATTGACATAAACGATATTGACGTAACTGGAATTACCGTCAAGAGTGTTGAAATAGTTACAGGTGAACGACAGGCATATTACAGTGCTAGAAAAACACTTACAGTAACAGCATAAAAAGATAATTGGTGGAAAGAGTAATTCGAAAACTCAACTTCCATCACATTACTTTTTTTTGGAAAAAAGTAAAATATGATTACATACAAAGTACCAACTAAGAAAAGAAGGAGAACCAAAAACATGGACACACTAAACACAATCAATGGAATAATAACCATGTTAATATTCATATACTCATTATACATGCTGCCAAAGGCCATAGGAGAAACAAAAGGAGTATACATGGAAAAACCGGAAGAATTCTATGGACGATTTGAACAGGACTGCAAATGGACACATGGAACCACCTATGCTCTGGGAGCATTTTCATACGTAGTAGTAATACCAGTACTGCTGATAATATGGGATCAGATAATGAAGCATATGGGAATAATCATGGCAAACATAGCAGTTATCATCATCATAATACCATTCAAAATATACTATGACAAACAAAAGGTGAAAAACAATAAATTGGCATACGAAAAAAACATAGAGGACGGATACCTTAAAGAAACAGATCCTATGCCAAGCACAGATGGAAGACTGAAAAAGATATACCGACATTATATGAAAAATTAGAACATTTGTTCACTAATATCAACACCCTTTTAAATAAATTTATATCAAATAATTTAAACTATTTTTAATAACAATTATCTAATTATTTAATAAAGAATTATAATTATAACACCCATAACAAAAAACATAATTTTTCAAAAAAACCATGTATATATTTTTCAATCAATTCTATAATTACTCATAGTCACAAAAGTTTATGCAATATTTTCTAAAAAAATTGATTAACAAGATTTACTGAGAATAATATGTGCTACAAATAGCGTGACACTTGAACAAAAACATGAAAAATGTTAATGTTATGAGAGTGTAAATTTCCAATTGTAGCGATATATGATGATAATGAGAGCTAAAGTAA
>MVAA01000096.1:6145-8274 GCA_003266105.1 Methanosphaera sp. rholeuAM6 | reverse complement strand
GTGGAAGCACAAACTACAACAGTTACACCAGCAGCAAGACCACGTTAACTGTAGTTTAAGTACTATACGGAATAAGTTCTATTGACGTATTCCCATTCTCCCCCACTTTTCATCTTTTTTATGTGCATTCTTTCTACTTTCCCGGAACCATTTTTTTATACACGCATGTTTTTCCCATTGCAAAGATGTTTAAAAATTAAATATATTAAAGTATAAAGATATTAAGTAATTAGGATAATTAATTTTTTTAGGTGACTATTTATGAAGGCAGTTATATTAACGGCTGGTGAAGGAACTCGTATGCGTCCTTTAACCACGACACGTCCAAAAACTATGCTTATTACTGGTGGAAAACCCTTGATACAATATAATATTGAATCTCTTAGAGATGCTGGTATAAAGGATATCACCTTAGTTGTAGGGTACAAAAGGGAAGTTATTCAGGAATACTTCGGCGACGGTCATGACCTTGGAGTAAACATTACATATGCAATACAGGATGGACAGTTAGGTACTGCTCATGCCATAGGCAGTGCTGAAGAGTTTATTGATGAAAGCTTCATTGTTCTTAATGGGGATATTATTGTAAGTTATGATCTTATCCGTAACCTGATTGAAAAATATGCTACGCGTACAAGCAATGATGTAAAATCAGTTCTTACCCTGATTGAGGTGGATAATCCGTCAAGTTATGGTATTGTAAGCATAATGAATGATAAGATTATTGAAATTGTTGAAAAGCCTTCTGCAGAGGATGCTCCAAGTAACCTTGCAAATGCTGGTATTTACCTCTTCGGTACTGAAATATTTGATGCTATCCGTGAAACGGAACTGTCCGAGCGTGGCGAGTATGAAATTACCGATTCATTGGAAATTGAGCTTAATAAGGGATATGAAATTTTAGGTCTTATTTCCCGTGAGCCTTGGATGGATGTTGGCAGGCCTTGGGAGTTACTTAAATGTAATGAGGATTTCCTCAGGAAAATGGAGACTGACATTCAGGGTGAAATTGAGGAAAACGTTACCATTCATGGTCCTGTGCACCTGGGTAAAAACAGTATTATCCGCAGCGGCTGTTACATTCAGGGTCCCGTTTTTATTGGTGACGACTGTGATGTCGGACCTAACACTTATCTTAGACCTAATGCCTGTCTTTGTAACAATGTCAGTGTGGGCAATGCCGTTGAGATTAAAAACAGTGTCATTATGGATGGCACAAATGTCAGTCACCTGTCTTATGTGGGCGATTCCGTTATTGGAGTTAACTGTAATCTTGGTGCGGGTACCAATCTTGCCAATCTTAGATTTGATGATAAGCATGTTAAGGTTACTGTCAAGGGTGAAAGAGTTGATTCCGGTCTTAGAAAACTTGGTGCCATATTTGGTGACGGAGTTAAAACGGGAATCAATACCAGTGTCAATCCCGGAGTCAAGATAGGTAACGGTTCTTTTATTAATGCCGGCTGTGTTATTTATCAGGATATTGATTCCTTCTCACTGGTTACTACCGAAACCAATCTTATCGTTAAAAAATTAAAAAGAGATGATGAATAGATTTCATCTGACATTAATCTCCACCCATCCTATTTTTTAGTGTATTCCGTTATAAGTGTTGTTGTCGTGTTTTCTGTCTGTATTGTTGTGATGTTTTTATTTACGGAGTATGCAGGGTTTATGTTAATGTACTGTACTGCTTCGGGCGAGTTATTGTATCCTGTTTGATGATTGTCGAAGTACGTGCTGATGTCGTTTGTCTGTGACAGTTCATCAATTATCTGTGTTCCGTTGAATGACAACAGTAATGTTATGACTGTCAATGTTACCAGAAATGTTGTTGCCGCATAGTCTCCCCTGCTGTCGTTTTCAAGGTAGTTTTTTGGTCCTGTGAATGCTGTTTCTCTTATGGGGTATAATAGTTTGCAGCCGTTTTTTGAAAGCAGGGATATGAATATTGATGAGGCATATCCTATCATTGTCGGCACCATTACTGCCGGATAGGTTATTGTGAGTATGCTCATCGGTATGTATAGTATCAGTGTGTGCTTATAGTTTTTCGGCAGCATTATGTTTATCTGTGAACCCAGTACTGCTATCAGTATTCCATATTCCATGTTTGGCAGTCCCAGAAT
>MVAA01000096.1:0-6107 GCA_003266105.1 Methanosphaera sp. rholeuAM6 | reverse complement strand
TATGTAACGCAGTATACTCAGCTGCAGTCTTATAAACAGCAGAAATATTAGAAATGACAACAAAAGGAGGATGGTGTAGTTTATGTTTATGCTTTGTGAACGGTTGTTTTTGAATTCCCTTTCATCCGGCATTACAAACCTGTCCAGAAATTCCTCGTCTATGAATGTTCGATCTTCGTTGATGTTTGCTATTATGTGTATGTTTTCCTGTTGTTCCAGTTCCCTGTAGTTTTGCAGTTCTCTTCTTGAGAGCTGTTCAAAGTTGTCTATGCACAGGTATAATGTATTGTGCCGCGTGTTTTCTGTTATTTCATCTATCAGTTTGCTTATTGTCTTGTTTTTTGTTTCTGCTGTTTTGTCCAGTGTTTTCAGCATCTGTTCAAATGCTGTTTTACCTTTTTTGGGCGTTGATATGTACACTGTGTTATACTTTGTTTCAAGTTTCTTATGGTGTTCATATAAATCTTGCTTATACAGTAATGTATTGTTACCTTTTGCAATCTGTTCCAGTATTTGCTCGTACGTATTATTCATTTAATACTTCCAGTTCGTATACCTTCATTTCATAATCCTTTACAGGTTTTACCCCAAGATACTTTAAACGTATATTGTCGCCAACCTGCACCATTTCCATAATGGAGTCCAACTGTTTCTTACCCCATACGTTTACTATCGTATCATCACATTTTATCCTGTAAAGATTACTGCCGTAAATTCCTTCATTATCAAGCTTTTCAACCAATATTCCCTCCAGTTCTTCGTTAACGTTAGGTTTCCAGTATTTCACTTTTATCATTGACTTATCCTCCTTTCAACATTGTATCTTTTCATCTGCCTGTTGTTTCGTGTTTTTTTACAGCCATTGTACGTTATTCTGATATGGTCATTCGGATTTATTTCATCCATCAGCTGGTCTAGATATGCCTTTCCCCATATCCTTATCCTTTTTTTATCAATTGTTTCCATGACGTATAGTCTGTGACCGCTGATGTTTCTTGTTTCAACCAGCTTTCCCTCTATCTTATCACCGACTTCGGGATTCCAGTAACGTACTTTAATCTGTTCCCATTGGGATTCATATTTGTCTTTTAGTGTCTTGTTTAATATGCTGATGTTATTTTTCCACCTTTTTTATTTTTAGGGAACTTTTTTTTGTATGTTTGCCCCTGACTTACTATCTATATGATGCTTAAAAATTAGTCTAAAATTATGATATTTGCATTCTCCAAATTAGATAATCATAATCTATAATAATAAATAATGACAAATTGTTCTAATAGTCTGAAATGACATTCCGACTAAACATTGATTTTGAAGAAAAAATCATGAAAAATGGATTGAACTTCAAACGATACGAAGATAATTTAATTAATATTGAACACAAAATAATTATTGAAAAGAACACAATTCAAAAAAAAAACAACAAGTATGAGAAAGACAATGAGGTGATTTAAATTGAGTAAAACCATCACTATCTCCCCTACTTCAAGACAGGAGGGACATGCCACCCTGTCATTAGAGGTTGATGATGAAGGAATAGTAACGAGCGGACGCTACTACAGTATAACACCGGTACGTGGAATAGAAAAAATGGTAGTTGGAAAAAGACCTGAATCCGCTCCGGTACTGGTGCAGAGAATCTGTGGAGTATGTCCCGTAACACATACACTGGCATCGGTAGAAGCCATTGATGACTCATTGAAAATAGACGTGCCGAAAACCGGACAAATGCTAAGGGAAATATGCTTAAACGCACACATGATAAACAGCCATGCAATACACCACTTCCTGGTAGCACCCGACTTTGTACCAGAGGACGATTACAGACAGACAGTAAAAAACGTTTCCGAAATAAGAAAACAGGCACAATACGTTGAAGACGTAATAGGCGGAGAAGGAATTCATCCATCCGACATAAGAATTGGAGGAATGGCACATAACATAACCAAAAATACGAAAAACAAGATTAAAACAAGAATAAGCGGACTCATGGGACTGCTGGAAAAACACGTCGAACAGATGGCAGGATACATTGAAGCAAAAGATTTCCCTGAAAACCTTGGAGTACATGCACAGCCTGTACTTGCAACAAGCAACACATACGGATCAAGGCAGAACATATCCCTGCAAAGCATACAGGAGATAATGCCAAACTCATGGTACTCAGACAAATACACTGCCCAGGAAGACGAAGAATATGCCGATGAAACAATGAAAACAGCAAAGAGAATTGGAAAAACCGCATGTTCACAGATACCATTATACGACAGCACACCTGTGGAAACAGGACCACGTGCAAGAGCAAACAAATACAGAAGATTCAAGGACAAGGGAGCTAAAGCACAGCACCTTGCAAGAGCACAGGAAATGATAAACTCTGCGGAACGTATCATAGAACTCGTGGATAAGATAGATCCGTCAGCACAGACAATGGCAAAATACACAATTGAAGGAACCAACCGTCTGGGCGTAGGTGTAATAGAGGGACCAAGAGGAACAAATCTTCATACCGCCCGAATTTCACCTGAAGGATTCATAACAGAATACAACTGTATAGTCCCAACAACATGGAACATACCAACAATGGGAATGGCAACGGAGGGAACACACTACAAATACGCTCCCGACGTAATAAGAGCCTATGACCCATGCCTGTCCTGTGCAACGCACATGGTGGTTGTGGATGATGAAAGCAAAGAAGTACTGAAAGACGATATGGTTCAACTATAAGCGAAGGGATTTAATTGTCATATAATCATGAAAATCTAATTGTCGGATGCGGAAACATATTATATGGTGATGACGGATTTGGTCCGGAAGTGATAAGATACATCAGAGAACACAATATAGAATTTGAGGGTGACACAATAGCCATTGACGGAGCAACAAGTGCGCCCCACTACATCTTCACGCTGCCACAAGACAAATGGAAAAACATCATCATAATAGACATCGCATCACTTGATGAAAAGGCAGGAACAATAAGGGTGCTTGACATTGACCAGGTAGGCGAGGAAGACAGATACATGGACGTTCATGGACTGTCTGCAACCTATCCTTTACATGAGTTAAGTGATAAGCTAAACATCAAACTGGTAGTGATTCAGCCGGAAAGTCTGCCACAGGAAATGGAAATTGGATTAAGTAAAACGTTGGAAGATAAGATTCCACAGACAATAGATAAGACAATGGAAGTATTAAATTCTATGCTAAGTGAATGATTATATTTGAATAAGATAAGATTAAAAGGTGAGTACCTTGTTTGATAAACTTAAAAATATGATAAAATCGGAGGAGAACACAAAAACTTCTTCAACAAAGCTAAGTTCCGGAAAGAAACTTAAGATTGGATACATACACCTGTCCGGATGTACGGGTGATCTTATGAGTTTCACGGAAAACTATGATGAACTTGCCGACCTTCTGGATGCGGTTGATATTGTATACGGACAAACACTAGTTGATTGCTGGGAAATGCCTGAAATGGACATTGTACTGATTGAGGGAAGTGTATGTCTGGAGGATGAACATTCAGTTAAGGAACTCAAAGAGGCAAGAGACAAATCCAAGCTGCTGGTTGCACTGGGTTCATGTGCATGCACCGGCGGATTCACTGTATATTCCAAGGGAGGTCAACGTGCTCAGCCACAGCATTCATCCTTCCTGGCTTTGCAGAGACTTGTTAAAGTGGACATGGCAATTCCGGGATGTCCACCATCACCTCAAATAATTAAAAAGGTAATATTGGCCGCAGTTAACAGTGACATGGACTATCTTGCACCATTCATGAAATTCACAGAAAATCAGGATGCCTGCGGTTGTGATTTGCAAAAGAGAATCATTAACCAGTCAATCTGTATCGGCTGTGGAGCATGTGCTGCCGCCTGTCCAACAAGGGCAATGACAATGAAGGATGGAAGACCGTCATTCAACTGTGACAGATGCGTAAAATGTGGCTTATGCTACTATCAATGTACTCGCAGCTGGTGGCCGATAGATCAAATCAAGAAGGAAATGGGATTGGAATAATGGGGGGAAAAGAGATTATGATACATGATTCAGCCTTAGGACCACATCAGGAAATATTAACGGCAAGAGCAACTGACAAGAAAATTCTTGGCAAAGCACAGGATGGTGGTATTGTAACGGCCCTGCTTGTCTATGCCCTTGAAAAGAACATTATTGACGGAACCATTGTAGCAGGAGACGGTAAGGAGGCATGGAAGCCTGAACCAATAGTGGCAACAACCAAGAAGGAAATTCTTAAAAGTTCCGGAACAAAGTATACCATGTGTCCAAACCTTGCAATGGTAAAGGAAGCTACCCGCAGGTACGGTCTTGAAAAAATGGGAATTGTAGGAACTCCATGTCAGATTATGGGAGTGCGTAAAATGCAGGCATATCCTATGGGATTAAGACACGTTACTGACAAGATAGCGTTAATTGCCGGTATTTACTGTATGGAAAACTTCCCATATGATTCCCTGAAGGCATTCATTCAGGACAAGGCAAATACCACTCCTGAGAAAGTTGTTAAGATGGACATCAGCAAAGGCAAACTCTTCATAAGAACGTCTGATGATGAAACTGCAATTCCTATCAAGCAGACTCACGGTTATGAGCAGAGCGGATGCAGATATTGTATGGATTATGTAGCAGAACTGTCAGACGTTTCCTGTGGTTCTGTTGGAGCAAAACCCGGATGGTCTACCGTTATCAAAAGGACTGACGTCGGCTGTTCACTAGTTGACAGTGCAGTTGAGGATGGTGTTCTTGAAGTTACCGAGACAAATACCGGTAAGTTCGGTTTGGAGATGCTTAGAAAACTGGCTACCAACAAGAAAAAGCAGCGTGTTAAAAATGTTGACAAGGCTCTTGATTTGGGGCTTGAGGTTCCGTTTACACGTTCTGATTTAAAAGAGGATATTTTGGAAAACAGATAGTTTTCCTGTTTTCTTTCTATTTTTTATATTGATTTTAAGAGTTTTACATTATTTGTTTTGTTTTACTGATTGTTTATTGTGCTTTGTTTGATTTGTAACCGTATTTTAGCATGACTTTAATTTTTAGGTATACCAAAACCTTTATATACTCAGGAGTATAATATTATAATTGACCAAGAAGTTTAGGTTATCCTAAAAATATTAGCCATATTATACTTCAGGTCAAAAAACCGAGTTAAAAAAAAGACTATAAAAACATTCAAAATTAAAAGAAAGAAAAACAATTACTCCTACACAAAAAACAGAGTTTTTCTAATACAAAAATACTAAATCACCTATTAAAAAGAAGCTTTTAATTAAAAAGTCTAAAAATAACTCACCACTCCTTATTAAACAAAAAACATAATATAACTTATAAAGACAAAGAAAAGAACTCGAAAAAAACTCTCAAAAAAATAATAACATCCTACAGAACAAAAGAGAGTTTGAAACGAGAAATATTTTCTTTATCAAAATTTCTATTTTTAAAGCGATTACTTTTAAAACATTTTAAATTTATCCTAAAATGAATACCCCTACCTCTTTAGGTAGGGGATGAAAAAATTCAAACACCATACCACGTATTAATAATAACAAAAGTATTAATACTAAGAATAATATAAAGTAATACTAGAAGTAATAACACTTTATAAAGAAATTGTAGTATATTATAAATTATATTTAAATAATTCGTATCAAAAGTAATACATTTTTTTGAAAGTTATTACTCCTAAAGAAAAAAGAATTCCATTTGAAAAAAAAAATTAGTAGACAATATAAATAATCATCTAAATGGAAACAAATCAGATTAGTATAAAAAAATAGGATTCTTTATAATCAAGAAATTACATTATACTAATATTATTTTCCTATAAAAAAAGGATATAATTGTTGTAAAATTTAATATGAAAAAAAACAACTAATTATATTTATAGATTTGGAAGGATAATTTATTATGGTATTGATGAATAAAGGTTTGGAAATTCGTATATATCCTCGGGATGAGCTTATTGGGCCGATACACCAGAACATTGGGAATGCACGTTTCGTATGGAACAATGTACTATCCAGGTACAACAAGATGTATGAGGAAAGTAAAGAAACAGAAAATGAAATCCATCCATC
>MVAA01000007.1 GCA_003266105.1 Methanosphaera sp. rholeuAM6 | reverse complement strand
TACCCGTACCATTTCCTATTTCTTTACCATCGGCTATGATGGTGAATTTGCCAATGGAAATGTAATCATCATTTATTAGTTCTATTTTCTTTGTTGTTTCGTTTATGATAATGTTGGCAGGAGCATTTTTATAAAATGTTGTGCCTGTAATATTATACGTACTGTACTCGTCATTATATGTTGCTGCTCCAAGAGCATTAGCATCAACAGTTGCATATTCTGCTGTAGCTGTTGCTGTTACATTATTGTTTTCTAGTGTGGAGTCAGTGATGGTTAAAGTTTCAGTATTGTATATCGCCCCTCCAAAAGTATTTACCTCTACATTCCAGTTGCCTGCTCCTGTTGCCGTTGCCGAGTTACTGTTTAGTGTGGTGTCTGTGATAGTTACACTTCCATAGAAGTTGGATATTGCTCCTCCATAAGCATTAACAGTTACACCATCCCCTGATGCTTTTGCTGTTATCTGATTGTTTGTGAGTGTGGAATCTATGATAGTTACACTTCCATCCCGGTTGGATATTGCTCCTCCATAAGCATTAGCAAGTTCAGAGCTTTCTGTTGCTGTTGCCTGGTTGTTGGTAAGTGTGGATTTTATAATGGTTAAATTTCCCTTGTTGTATATTGCTCCTCCCTCAGCAATAGCATGTTCAGAGCTTTCTGTTGCTGTTGCCTGGTTGTTGGTAAGTGTGGAGTCTATGATGGTTAAATTTCCCTTGTTGTATATTGCTCCTCCCTCTTGTGATCTTGCGTTTGTTATGGTGATATTTTTTAAAACTAAAGAAGATCCACTATTAACATGAAATACCTGATTTTGCATTCCGTTTATCGTTTGTCCATTACCGTCAATCGTAATGGTTATGCCCGGTTTATCCAACGTAATCGTTTCCAGCATATTGTATGATAATCCTTCTTCTAGTTTTAGGGCCATATCCATTGTTGCTCCTTCTATTACATCTATTAAACCCTGATATGTTACATCTATCGTATCTGATAGTATGTATTCATTATTGATTATGTTTGTACCGTTGACTATCAGTTTAACAAGGTGATTACCCTCAGGAATCTCACAATAAGCTATCATGTCAAACTCACCCCCCGAGTATTCATAGGTTGGAGCATTGTATATTTCTTCACCATCTACTATTATGGCTATATTGCTAACGTTGATGTAATTATCGTTTTCTTTCAGTTCTATGTAGTTATCCTGGTCTATGATGAAGTTTGCCGGAGTATTATTATAAAAAGTTGTGTCTGCAATATTATAACTACCAATTCCATGAGGATGGAATTGCCCTAGTCCAGCGGATTCACTGGCATTAAGGTAGTATATTGCTCCACCCCTCCAGTCTGCCGTATTGCAGTTAAATCGTGAGTTGGTCACGGTTAAATTACTATACGCTGTAGTGTCGATTGCTCCACCATAATTGTCTGCGTGGTTGTTGTTGAATTCTGTGTCGGTCACAGTTAAATTACCAGTACCACCATTGCTGATTGCTCCACCCCCACCACCACTCATCATCCAACCAAATATTTCATCTTCCATATATATGCCATGTACCGTATTGTTGTTGAATTGTGTGTTATTCACAGTTAAAGTACCACCATTGCTGATTGCTCCCCCATAACTATCTGCAACGTTGTTGTTGAATACTGTGTTGGTCAAGGTTGAAGTACAAGAAGTATGGATTGCTCCAGCACTTTCCGCTGTGTTGTTGTTGAATTCTGTGTTATCCACAATTAAATATCTATTAACACTGATTGCTCCACCAGTATATGCACGGTTGTTGTTGAATCGTGTGTTGTTCACGATTAAAGAACCCCCATAAATTGCTCCACCTTGTCCAACTCCGTCGGCGGATAGGTTATCAACATGTGCTGTGTTGTTGTTGAATTCACTGTTATCCACAATTAAGTTATCATAATTCCAAATTGCTCCACCATACAATTCAGCGTGGTTGTTGTTGAATCGTGTGTTGTTCAGGATTAAAGTATCGCGATTTATGATTGCGCCACCAGCAGTTAATTGAGAACCATCCACAAGCGAAGGAGCAGCAGTACAGTTGTTGACTGTGAGGTTGTTGATTGTAACCATCACATTTTGAGCTATATTCAAGAAGTAGTGTTGGTGGTCTCCATCTATAGTATTTCCTTCCCCATTGATAGTTACATAGATACAAGGAGCAACGCTTCTATTAGATTCAATCAGTATATAATCTTCAAGTTTTATGTTATCTTTAATATTGACTGTTATATATTCATCATTTATATTTGTTAATGCATCACGTAATTCCTGATATGTTTTCACATCATATGAGGATGCTGTTTTTGTATTTTTTTGTTTATTTTTTACTATACTCTGGACAGTTTCCTTTCCTGTTTCCTCTTTTATGTTCGTATTTCTCTTGAGTGTTTTGTTTTCATCCATAGTATTATCCGGGCTTTCATCTGTCCGTATAGTTTTACCCAATTTATTTTCTTGTGATAGGGTATCAGTGTGTGATACCATATTTGTTTTTTGCACTTCTTCTATAGTACTAGTGGTTGTTGTATCATCTGATACTTCACTTGCATTTACTGCTCCAACAAGCAGTACTAGCAGTGTAACAAGCAATAATACTCCTTTTATTTTTTTCATTTTCTTTACACATCCACCAAATTTTTAGTTTTTCTATTTAAAAAGATAAGTTACATTAAGGAGGGTGTGGGCATGCCTTTCCTAGACTAAACATAACTATTTATATGATATTGGATTTCTATCTACTAATATATTAATTTTATTTCATTAACAATTGAAGAAATAATAAGATATTTCTTCTAAAAAAATTTAAAGATATGAACATGTTAATTGTAAAAAATGAATTGGGGGATGTTGATTAACATTATAAAACTATAATATTATTAAGAAGATAGCGTAAATGGGATGATTAATGATTAAATCTCCTATTATTTAAATTAAAAGCGTATTAAACATACTATTGTGAAATGTGGGGAAATAAAATATATTGAAAGTTTTGATCCATGGGAGGAGGTAGTGTCTAATATTGCTTTTTAAAGTGTTCTTTTTGTCTAATTTTTTTGTTGTGTTTTTTTTTCATTTATGTTATTATCCGGATTTATTTCTTCATTTATAGTATTCTCTTGTGATACTATCTGTGTTTCTTGAACTGTTTCTTCTGTTACAGTATTTGTACTAGTTGTGTTGTCTGATACTTCACTTGCACAAACTGCTCCTACTAGAAGTGTTAGGAGTATTGTGAGTAGTAGTGCTTTTTTTAACACTTGCATTTTTTATCGCCTTCTTTGTATATGATTTTTTTTTTAATTATTTTTTTATATATATTATTTATGGAATGGGGAAATATTTACTTTTTTTATAACACATGTAGGGTTGAGTTTATTGTTTTATTATATTTTTTTTCTTCAAATGGAAATTGTTATATTATTTCTATTTTAAAGAGTATTCTTTATTGTTTGTATCCTTTCTTTTATAACTGGTGTCTATTTAAAGTTTGGTTCATGGTATTATTGTTGGTTTATGATTAAGAAGTTAATGTTAAAGTTTCGGGAAGATTATAATTATCTCTAATTGGGTGCATACCTTTAGTTTGCTTTGTTTTTTGGCTTTCTAGAGATAATGAAGTTATGAGGGGGTATGATTATTTGATGAATAAAGTAGCTCCTCCACTCCCACTTTTTATGATACTTTTGGAATGTATTAGTGGGGACTGGCCACATTAAAATCCAGGGGTGGTGGTGTGTGGAAGTATAAATTATTTTTTTGGGTGTTTTTTCCTTGTGTTGAATGAATGGGATTATGATTTTTTTTGGAGAAAAGACATATTATATGATGATTGGGGTGAGGATTTTTGTCTTGTTAATTATAGGATGATGTTAGTTTTATATGGAATTAGTTTTGAAGAATTGATAAGTATGTTTGGTATTATTTATGATGGGACTTATGTTTTTTTGTGTTCATATTGGATCAATATTATTATTTTTTGATGATTGTGGCATCGTTATTCCCCCTCTTTTTTATGATGAGTTTTGACCCAAAATTATTATTAATATTTGTTTTTAATTTTGACTTTATATTATAATATTCTAAAATACTTTATTAAAGCGTATTTAATGTAATTTTAATAAAAATAGGTTCTTTATTGGAGTTTATTCTTGTTTTCACTTAATTAATTAATATTTGGAATTTTTCTATTGAAAAAAAACCACTGATTTTAACTAATAAAAATTTTTAGCTAATAACTATTTTGTAGCACATTATTCTTAGTAAATGTAGTGTAATTTGTTATTGTGGCACATTTTTTTTAATCATTTTTTTGTTTTTAATTCGTTATAGCTGTGAATAACGAAGAACAAAATTGAAGATTATTATTATGAAAATTAACTTATAAAAAAAGTATTTCAAAGTATTGATGACATTACTTTGAGTCCGTGTTGAATAAAAACTTGTTCTAGGAAGTAAATAGAAGTGTTATGTTTTTTTTCTTCATAAGAATTATGTAATCATTATTTAACATCTTATATTTTTTTTATAAGATGAGTATTTGACAAAATTGCGATTTGACTTTTCAAGTCCTTGGAAAATTAGTAAATTTGAAGATGTTTGTTCTATTGAGATGGGCCACTCCCCATCATCAAAAAATTACACTTACGATCCTAAGGATACCATTTTAGTTCAGGGAAATGCTGATTTGTCTTTATGTTTTTTTGGGATTTGATTGGAAGGTT
>MVAA01000147.1 GCA_003266105.1 Methanosphaera sp. rholeuAM6 | reverse complement strand
TAACAATTAAGACCAACAAGACCGGTGTAAACAATGTTACAGCATCATTCACAGGAAATGCCAACTATGCCAAATACACTGCCAATGCTACCTTCAACGTTACCAAACAGGATCTTGTAATTACAACAGAGGTCAAGTACAACAAGGGCAACTTCACAATCACAGGAACATTCGTTGACAAGAACGGTAACAAGTTGTCCAACAGTAAGGTCAGGGTTAACATCAACGGCAAGGCAGTATACGTAAAAACAGACTCCAACGGAACATACACATACAGTGAAATGATAACCGCAAAAACAATCAAGTACAACGTGTACTATGGTGGCAGTGCAAACTACAACAGTTATACAAGTAGTAAGACCACTCTTACGGTTGCTTAATTTGTAACTTTCAAATAATTATATTGATTGATGAATGGGGATTTTAATCTTCATTCTCTTACTTTTTTTTATTCTTTTTTTACAGTAATCTATAACATTTTTTTGATGGGATTGTGTTAATATTATAGTATTTTAAGGGGATTTATCTTATGTAGAAACATTATTTTTTTTTGTTTTAGTATACCTTCTAGATTGCATTTATCTTAATTTACTTCGTTTTTATAAAGTACTTTTTTTTGTCAAAGTTTTTAATTTACTTTTTTTAGGCAAAGTACTTTATATTAAAAAAGTTTTTAATTTACTTTTTCTAGGCAAAGTACTTTAATTCAAAAAACTATAATATAATTTAAGAACAAAAACAGAGATGAAAAAAATGGGGAACATACCACTATTTATACCAAAAAACATTGATAAATATTTCTACAACCGTGACAAAGATATAAAAAAGATTAATTTCTACCTTAATGGATTGCACGAAGATATTTCACAACAACTACTAATCACAGGATACAGAGGTGTTGGCAAAACATTTCTAATACATAAAATAATTAAAGACATAGATTCAAACTTTCTAATCACATACATTGACATCTCCTTAATATATTCTGAAAATGATGGAACAATAAACTCCACAGTACTATTAACAGGAATATTAAGTAAAATTAATCAAACACTGGAAGAAAAAAATAATAATAAATTTGCTAAAATAACAAGTTCCATAAGAAACTTAATAACAAACATTAAACTAAAAAAATATGATTTTAACGAAATTACAACAATACTGGATATTCCAATACCACATTATGAAGACGATTACACGAAAATAAGTAAATTTGTAATGGAATTGCCACAAAAAATTGTTGACAAAACAGGAGAAATTGATGGATTTATCATAATTCTAGACGAAATACAAATGTTAAAACAGATGAAAAACTCTGAAAGCTTCTTTTGGTTAATACGTAGCCATAATCAATTTCAAACAAACGTTAGTTACATTTTAACAGGTTCAACATCAAAAACTTCAGAAATAATAGAAATGATAAACGGAGAAACTGGTGCATTCGGTGGAAGAATGATACAAATTAACATTGACCCATTCACCAAAGAAGAAACGCACAATTACTTTAAGGATCGCATGCCAGAAATACAATTCACAGAAAACGGTTTTGATAGATTTTACGAATGCACAAGAGGAATACCAGCATACATCAACAGCTTCTACAACGTATTGTCATCAGATGTAATCTATGATGACAAACAGATAAAAAATACATTCAATACAAGTATTGATCAGATACTTGTAATGTGGATAAAAATATGGGGAACACTAAATCAATACGAAAAAAAGATAATCATAACAATATTGGAAAACGAGGAAAGCACGTGGAATACCCTCTATACTAAAACTGAATTTTCAACTTCAACAATCAACAAATACCTTAACAGTTTACAAAACAAGGGAATAGTCTCATATAAAAATAAATTATACGTATTGGAAGATCAGATGATAAAAGCATGGCTGGAACATGAAAAAGAAACCAGAGGATTTTATGCAGAATAATAATATACGTATTTTGCACTGAAAATGATTACTGTAAAAACCATAAAGTACAACGTTTACTATGGTGGAAGTGCAAACTATAACTCATACACCAGCAGCAAGACCACTCTTACTGTTGCTTAACATATAATTAACCACATTTATTTGGTTGGATGAGAATTAATTTTGTTCCCATTTTTCAACTATTTTTTTTTGCTTTCATCATTATTTAAGTTTTACACTGTGTTATTCCTTGTATTTTCTCTTAAGGGATGCTTTGATACTTGGATAATATGAGTGTTAAAAGAGTATATTTAATATTTATTTTTATTAGTGTGCTATTTTTTCTAATAATTTTGTTTTTATTTTAATAGTAGAATATTTAATTTTTTATTTTATAATTATTTTTAACATTATATTATATAAAATTATATATTTATCGTTTATTATATATTGTATTAAGTAATTTTATATCATAGGAGCGTGTTGTTTTTCTATGCTTTTAATCAGACGGGAATCATATTTTGAAAGGATTAATGCTGTAATTGACAGTGATTTGGTAAAAGTATTTATCCTAAAATGAATACCTCA
>MVAA01000089.1 GCA_003266105.1 Methanosphaera sp. rholeuAM6 | reverse complement strand
AATGTTGCATTCGCTGAGGCATGCTCTGAGGTCGCAGTTTTCAATTAACGCATCACCTTCAACACGGAAAACGTAGCTTGTAAGATCCCTTTTCTGCACGTCCATTGTAATATTTCGGATTACGTATGATGAATCTCCTGATATTGTTAAATAGTCATTATTGGTATATGAGCCATCGATGCTTATGTCAAAGTTCTCTATTGTACATGTTTTGAAATTGGTGCTTAATTTAATTCCCATGTTCGTTTTTGAATATCCTTTTCCATCAATTGTCAATGAAAGATTCTGGAATCTGGCACTGTTTTCATCCAAACTCAAGAGGTTTACATCAGGCAGGTACTGTATGTTCAATATCAGACTGGTATTGGTTCCTGTAATGCCGCTTCCCATGTAAGCTTTATTGCTCATTATGGTGAAGTACTGTTTATAGTTGGCCTGAGTAATGTTTATCTCGGTTACTTCATCACCAGACAGGTCATCCTTCACATCGGGTGACTGCCTATTATTTTTGTCAATTTTCTTCGTATTATCTGTTATCTGATTATCTTCACTATCTGCCAATTTATCCAAAGCATTATCACAGGCATTATCGTCAACACCTGTAACCTGCTGTGTGTCGGCCAATGAAGCATCCTGCAGAGTGTCCGTCTGATGCTGTGTTGCTGTGTCGTTGGTATCGGCTGCAACTGCAACAGAGGTCATTGCCACAATAAGCATGAAGAAAACAATCAGATATCTGAATTTTCTGTTCATTTCATTTAACCCCACATATATTATTATAATACATTTTAACGTAGTAATCTCTTTGGTCAAAAAACGGCCACATCTAAGAAATCTGACATCATTTCCTACAAAAAACATGAAACAGTTCAATAAAGAAAAAATGCCAAATGATAAAGCAATGAATATTACAATATATTTTATAAAACAATAAAAATTATTTTAACAAATTTCCGATTTCAACCAATAATAATATTATGAATAAATAAACTTATAAAGTTAACTACAATAAAAACAAGATTAACAATAATCTGAAAAAACAATACATATTATCATACTAAAATAAGCCCCAAAAGTTCTTGTTTACCGTTAAAGAGCTTCCCATAAAGGAAAAATGAAACAAACAGCCAATCATTGATATGGATATGTTAACAAGAAAACATGAAAAAAAGATTTTTTGAAAGAAGAATATAATTATCCTTCTTCTTTTGGTAGGATGGACGTTGAAATGCCTGATGCCAACGCTATTTTAAACAGGTCCCCTACAATAAACGGAACTGCACCCATCATCAACAAATCAAAAATGCCCAATGACATGCCGGCATTCACGTACATTGCATTGTACAAAACAATCAATCCAGGTACATATATGCAGATGAAGTTTGCCGTAAGCATTAGAACAACCGTTTGAAAAGGTTTTCTGGCATTGACATAATTATCAGACACGTATCCAATGAATGCTGCTGCAATGACAAAACCAATGATGTATCCCCCACTGGCTGCAAAGATAAATGACAGTCCATGATTCATGCCTGTAAACCATGGCATTCCAAGAACACCAAGGAGCATGTAAAGAATCATGCTGAAAGCACCATACTTTCCTCCCAGAAATACGCCTGCAAGCAGCACGGCAAATGTTTGGAAGGTAATCAGTACAGGACTCCATGGAACTGCAATAGATACCTGAGCCATCAGCCCGGTAAAGCATGCCACCAGAAATGACAACGCAATCATTGTAAGAGTACCTGCATTGTTTCTCCAGCTATACCATGAACATTGCATTTCATGAATCCTGTTAATATTTGATGTAATATTCATCAGAATAACCTCATAATTTTTTTTTAATGAAATAAAAAATGTGATAATTGTAAAAAAAATATATTATATATCTATTCTTAACTTTTTCATTCTCTTTTACAATAATAACGGATTTGCCAAATATCAGCAAACCCCTCCAATATAATATTGGTTTTAAAGCTATATAATTTTAATCCTTAAGCCAACTAAAGAAAGATTGAATAAACAAATGATAAAATAAGCAAAAACGAAAAAAAATATACAAAAACAACTGGAGTAAAAAAAAAGGAAAAAATGTGGGGGAATAAAAACTATAATTTAACCCCTACGTCAAGCTGCTCGGTTAATTCCTTATACCTGTTACGGATAGTAACCTCTGTAACACCCGCAATATCCGCAACATCACGCTGAGTCTTACGTTCACCAAGCAATACACTTGCAATATACAATGCAGCGGCTGCCACACCCGTAGGACCACGACCACTGGTCAAACCATTATCCATGGCCTGATTAATTATTTCAATAGCCTTGGACTGAACCAGACCTGACAGGTTAAGCTCACTGGCAAACCTTGGAACATAGTCAATAGGTGAAGTAGGAGGCAAACGAATATGAAGTTCCCTTGTCAGGAACCTGTATGTACGGCCAACCTCCTTCTTGCTGACACGTGAAACGTCGGCAATCTCGTCAAGAGTTCTTGGAACCTTACATCTTCTGCAGGCAGCATATAAAGATGCCGCAACAACACCCTCAATACTGCGGCCACGAATAAGCTTGTTTTCCACGGCATTACGATACACAACGGAAGCAGACTCACGAACGCTTCTAGGCAATCCCAATCTTGAAGAATCCCTGTCCAACTCACTAAGAGCAAAAGCCAGGTTTCTCTCGGTTGCACCGCTGATTCTGATTTTACGCTGCCATTTTCTAAGCCTGTACCACTGGGCACGGTTACGGGCAGGTATGTCCCTACCATAAATGTCCTTGTTTCTCCAGTCAATCATTGTGGAAAGCCCCTTATCGTGAATGGTATAAGTGATAGGAGCACCTACACGAGTACGCTTATCCCTCTGTTCATGGTCAAACGCCCTCCACTCAGGACCCATATCCACAATATTGTCGTCAATAACCAAACCACAGGTTCCGCAAACAACTTCACCCCTTTCATGGTCATTGATTAGCTTAGTGGAACCGCACTCAGGACAGATGGTTTCCCGCTTCTCCATCTCGGCAACGTCTTCCTTCATCTGCTCCTTCTCGGATATTCCGGAAAGACTGTCCAATTCACGTTCCAACTCTTCGGAATCGACAGTGTCAATCTTAATGATTTCATCAACATCCAAATCAGAATTAGACATAAGCTCCATGCCTGACTCTTCATCCAGCATCACATCAGCACCCAATGATTCCGACATGAAATCTCCCAGATCATCAGCGGCAGAATCATCATCATTACTCTTTTTGTCATCCTTGAAGTTATCCATAATTTCAAGTAAAGGATTAGGTTGTTTTTTGGAATCCTTGGACTTTTCCTTGCTTTCCGTCTTATCCTTAGATTTTTTCTTTCTTGGCCTTCCCGGACCCCTCTTCTTAGGAGCCTTTTCCACAGGTTCATCCTCCACGACCACTCCAGAATCAACGTTTGCAGACTTGTCCTCTTCATCATCTGCAGAATCCTCTTTTGAAGAAGCAATATCCTTCTTGTTCTTGCTTTTAGGTGGTCTTCCAGGACCTCTTTTCTTAGGAGGTTCGTGTTTTTCTATGATTGACGTTGTATGTTTGTCATCCTGTGCTTCTTCATCCTTCTTATTTTTTTTACCCTTTCTTGGCCTTCCAGGTCCTCTTTTGGATTTGGCTACATTTTTGGTAATTTTAACATCTTCAGCCGGTGCTTCAGTTTCCACAACAACAGGTTCCTCAACTACCGGTTCCTCAACTACAGGCTCTGGCGTTTTGGTTGCTTTGGATTTGGTTGCTTTAGATGATTTGGACGTTTTAATTGATTTGGATGATTTGATTGACTTGGACGTTTTGGATTTCGTTGATTTGATTTTAGATTCGGGTCTTTTGGTTCGTGTGTCCTTTGCACTTTTTCTTGGTCTACCTAGACGTTTTTTTCTTTTTAGAATTCCTGCCATGTTTTTTCCTCCTTTTCTTATTTTGCGGTGAAAGATAAACTACATCCCCAGGTTTGGCTTTTTTAAACTTATTGCTAGTCTTTATCGACACATAAGGCCGCTTTGTACTGCCGAATATATCGTTGATTCTTCCAATTGGCTTGTTTTTACTGTTGACTAAAAGCGAACCAATCCTTGGAGTTTTATTGGACGGTACAATTAGTTTTTTAGTACTTGTAACATGACTAATTGTTCCTATTACTATCAGTTCAGATTTAATTGTCATTTTTTTAATAACTATATTTTATTTAATACTGTGATTAAAATAAACACGATGTATTTTACTTCAAAAGTAGTTAAATTGTTTTGGAGTTCATTTTTCATAATTCTATATGGTGATTATTTTAACAATATTACTTATGACCCCTATCGCTTAAATAGAGGATTAATGCTTTTATTTATATTTTTCTATAATTGTATAATAGTAACTATGAATGTCTTAATATAAATACTTTTGGATATCTTTATATATTAAGGCTATAACTCATATATAAAACAATGCGAAAAACTTAAAAAAAAATAAGAAAAAACTTAAAAAAAAGAAGATTAAAAACCGACAATATCATCCAAACGCTGATTACCAACCACAACCTTCTCAAAACAATCCCTTTCAAATGCCTTAATCCTATTGACTTCACAAATGACATCATCAAGCTTATCCCGGGAAACAACAACCACACCATCAACATCACAAAAAGCAAAATCACCGGATTCCACAACCAAATCATCCACAAAAAGTCTGCCATCAATCGTTCCCTCATTCAAAGGCAAACCAGCAGCAGACTTAATATCCGACGAAAACACGGGATAATCCAAATCCAAAATATCCTCAGTATCACGTGAAGATCCGACAATAACCGTGGCACAAACACCATGCACCTTAGCAGAAACCGAAGCCAAACCACCCCAAATAGCATAATCATTATCAGAACACCTGATGAAAAGAATCTCACCCTCCCGACACTCATAAATAGCCTTAATACCCGTACCCCAATCATAAGAACCGGTTTCCACAGTACGAATAAAACCTGCAACCTTACTGCCAGAACCAATAGACTTGACACCCCTCAATAACCCAGAAGTACCATACAAATTCTTCATAGCATCAGAAACATTATCACTGCTTGCCCTTTCAACAATATTGTCAACAGTAATCAAATTATCATCAACAACATCCTCCACGTTATCCCTATTAAAATGCAATACACTACTTGGCGTAATTCTTCCATTAGACATGACAATCAAACCCCTAAAAAAAAATAATATGAAAAAAAATGAAGGTTAAAACTAATCCTGAGGAGTAGTGACCTCCTCAACCAACCTCCTACCGGCAACAACCTCATCAACACTATGAATAGATGCACCATAATGCTCTACAGCTTCCCTGATCTTATCATAATTAAGATCATCACCCTCCATAGTGATTTTAATATTTTCCGTCTCCTTATCAATCTCAATCAAAGAAATGTTAACCCCATCAACACCATCAAGACTACTCAAATACATAGCAAAAGAAGGCAATGACGGCGAATGCGGTTTCAAAATATCCAAAACAACCCTAATTAAAGCATTATCCATACAATAAATTCCTCCATAACGATATTAATCCCCAACAATAAAAACACATTACTAAAACAACACAAATCCCCAAGACAAATTCATAATCAAAAAATTCACCTTAAAAACATGAACGCAAGATAAGCAATGATAAACACACCAATCAAAGCGTAAATAATCTTCCTCTGTTTAGCAACCTGCTTCTGCCTTAACTGAAACTGTTCCTGACACTGATCAGAACAGAAAGATTCAGACATAGGTATAGGCTTACCACAAATTGCACAATGTCTATGAGCTTCAACAACCATAAAAAATACCTCCAAACAAAAATTTAACTCGTAATTAACGTACCAATAGGCTCTGAAATTGCAGTTCTAACATTTTCAGGATTATTCCCATTCACAATAACAGTTTTAATAGCCGAACGCTTAATAATTTCAATAGCCGTCTTATCAATAAACTCATAAGTACCGGCCTTAGTTTCATTACCAGACACAATACCCATCAGCTCATCAACAGAAACCTCACTAAACATCACAGCATCATCAAACTTGTTAGGATCCTTATCATACAAACCATCCACACTAGTAGCATTAATCACCAAGTCTGCACCAACATACTCGGCAAGAATACTGCCAACCGCATCAGTACTGTGAGCCGGTTCAGTACCACCCATAACAACAATTTTACCTGAAGCAGAATACTCAAGAGCCTGATGGAAATTCTCAGGAATTGCAGGATATGAACAATCCTTAAGTGCCAACTGCAAAAGACGGGCATTAATTCGGGTAACCTGAATACCAATCTCATCACAGATAGATTCACTTTCACCCATATCACGAACAACACCAATATAATCCCTAGCAGGTCTTCCACCACCCACCACGATAAACAACTCATGCTCAACATCAAGCTGCCTGATAATATCCGCATACGCTTCAAATTTCCTGTTATCATACTCTTTAAGTAGGATTGAACCACCTATTGTAATTACTATTCGCATTAATACATACTCCATAATAAGTTAATTAACTATTTTACTGAAATACAATTTCATTATTAATAATTTATCTAAATATTTATTCTTATAATTA
>MVAA01000134.1 GCA_003266105.1 Methanosphaera sp. rholeuAM6 | reverse complement strand
TTAACAGTGTTTGAACATCATCCCCCACCTGTACAGTTATGTACTGGTTTGGAATAAAGTTATCTTCTTCATCCCTGAGTGATACTGTAATGTTTATCTAACAGATGATGAAGGAAAATGTGTTATTCCATTTAGTTCAAATACTCCTCAGACAATCCAGATAACCGCAGAATACAAGTGTTACAATGATTATGGAAGCAGTGCAACAAAACAGTTAACGGTATCAGAATTAATCACAGGCCAACTTGTATTGACAGGTGTGGAATCTCCACATATCGGAGATACGCTGACACTAAATGTAACTTTTGAATTGGATAAACCGGCAGACGTTAACGTCAACATCACTTATGAATTGCCGGGACAGGAACCGATAACATTACAGGCAGTTGACAACAGCACAAGTTTGACAACAACAATCACCAATGATTACTTATCAGGTGGAGTAGAACAGAATATAATAATCACTGCAATAGCAGACAAGTCAAATGTGGAAATAACTGGTATAAACACTACGCTGGGAGTGCAAAAAGCAATAACAAACATTACAATAACGCCGACAACTGCACAGGCAAAACAGGAAACAACAATAACCGCTATCATTACAACTCCAACACAATTAACTATCAATGAAGGAACAGTTACCTTCACGGATAATGATGGGGAAGTAATAGGAACAGTAATAGTTACAAACAATCAGGCAAGCATTCAAACAACATTCAATGCATCCGGAAACAATAGTATCACGGCAAGTTATGATGGAACAGCATATTATGAAGAATGCAATGTTTCACAGGTAATTGTGGTCAGTAAAATAGATACGTCATTACACGTGGAAGGTATTGCCTTGGCATCTTATGGTGACACAATACTATTTAAAGGTAATTTGACCGATGCAAACGGCAATCCTTTATCTGACAAATCACTGATTATACAATATGACGATAACATACCGGTAATCACAAATGCAAACGGAATATTCCAGTATAATGTTACTGCCCTGACTGTTGGAACTAACACAGTAACAGTTACTTTCAATGGTGATGCCATTTACGGACAGTCCAATACCTCAACAACATTCACCATAAAGACCAAGGATACCATTATTAGCATCGATGAAATTGGTCAGCTGGTTTACATGGACACTTACCTTCTCAAAGGTAAAATCCTAACTGTTGAGGGTATACCAGTAAGTAATGTAATAATTAAAGTAAATGGAGTGGCTATAGAAAATGTAACTGATAACGAGGGTATCTTCAGTGTTGGCTTAGTAGCCGATAGTGTGGGAACAAATAGTGTAAGTGTTGCATTTGACGGCAATGAAAATTATTCCGCATCCGGCAATTCTACAACATTTACCGTTGTACCAATGAATACCTGCATTATCCTGGATAACATTACCAGTACATGTTATAACGATAACGTGACCGTTTCAGGAAAACTTATCACAACAGGCAACATAACAATCAGTGATGCCAGCATTGATGTTACCATCAACGGTGATAAATCCAAGGTTAAAACAGGTAAAAATGGCGTATTTACACTTGTGAGGGTTGCGGATACTGTTGGAACCAACAACGTAACGCTTTCATTTGCAGGTACTGACATATATGCAGCTTCAAGTAACAGTACAGTATTTTCTGTTGTGCCAGTGAATACTTTATTAAGCCTGGATAATATTGGCACGGCCTGTTATTCTGATAACATAACGGTTTCTGGTAATCTTGTCACGCTTACCGGTACCTGTGTTGCTGATGCCAACATTGATGTTTTCGCCAACGGTGTAAAATCCACAGTTACAACAGGTACAAATGGAGTATTTACTGTCACGGTGCTTGCTGATACTGTTGGAACCAACAATGTAACGGTTTCATTTGCAGGTACTGACACATATGCAGCTTCAGCTAACAGTACAGTATTTTCTGTTGTGCCAGCGGATACGCTGATAACAATCAATCCTATTGTTAATGCTCAGACAAATACTGACATTACAATTTCAGGAACATTAACAAAAGCAAACGGACAAACATTACCCGCTACTAACGTATCATTAACAGTTAACGGTTATGAGTCACAGGTTGAAACAGACAGCAACGGAATTTACACCTACACATACAATGCCACCAAGTCAGGAACAAGCACGGTAACTGTCGGTTATGCTGGAAACGAGTATTATAATTCATACACTACAACACTAAAATTCAATGTAACAGGTAAGGAAAACGTAGTGGTAACAATTGATCCTATCAGTAACACTCAAACCAACAGCAACATTACAATAACAGGTAAATTCATGAAAGTTTATGGTCCAGTATTATCCAACAGTAATGTTAAACTTACCATCAATGGCGTAACAACATATGTGAAAACAGACAGCAAGGGAGTTTACACCTACACCTACAATGCCACCAAGTCCGGAACAAACAAGGTACCACTACGTTTTCCTTACCTGTTGCATTGAAAGTTGTGGTTGTACTGTATGGGTTGTAGTTTCCGCTTCCACCGTAACCTGCTGTTACAGTGT
>MVAA01000139.1:2430-4239 GCA_003266105.1 Methanosphaera sp. rholeuAM6 | reverse complement strand
AGCATGCCTCAGCGAATGCAACATTAACTGGGACTCTTGGCCGTACTTACCTGACTGCATAGGATTGTGTCTTCGTCATAAATGTGAGATAAGAAACAATAACATTGAAATACTTGTAACGGGAAACAATGGTGGAGAATATTATTCAAACTTTGCAGTATTTCTTGGAACCGATGACATAATCTTTGTCAACAATACCATTCGTTCAACAAACGCAACCGGTTACAGTTACGGGGTTGTTGTAAGATCAAACAACAACAAAATATTTGACAACAGGATATACATACAATCCCATACCTACACTGCAGGTATCCACCTTGAAATGGCCACGTTCACAAATAACCTCGTAAAGGGAAACTATGTCAACGTAACCAGCAGTTATGGTAATGCTCCATGGGGTAATATTGCAGTGGCATATGGAATAAACCTGCTTGACTTCCAGTACACCGGAGCAGCATTCAGCACAGGTGGAAAACATCCACACAACAACACATTCCTGGAAAATACAATAGTGGGATCAGCTGCTCAGATTTATGGAGTGGAAATGTATGGTGGATATAACCACACATTCACAGACAACAACATTACACTAATTGGCCGTACATGTATGGGAATAGGAGTTATTGGGGCAGACACACTAGTAAACAACAATAACATTGAAGTTCTCGGTGAACACAACCTTACTGAAGGAACAGCCGATTACCTTAAGGCAAAAACAGCAGGATTATACACTTACCAGACAAGCCAGGACATAGTATTTGAAAACAACAGAATTATCAGTTTATTCGGTCCTGGAGTAATAATTGAAGAATCAAGCGATGCAACAGTTAAAAACAACACAATTATTACGGAAGAACATGATTACACGGTATCAATAGACGGAAAAACCAGCAGAAACAACAAAGTGACGGGCAACTTACTCGAAGCAAGAAACAATCGGGGAGATGACTCCGTTAACGGCAGGATAAACAACACGGTAGAAAACAACACATGTTTTATCGAACCAACAATAACTGTAACAGGCACCGAAAACATAATGCAGGCAACCACATCACCAATCACAATCAACGTTACGGATGAAGAGTCAAATGCAATCGCCAACAAGAAAATATATGTGCGGATTGATAACCGGAACACTCAGGAAGAGTTAACAACCGATACGGATGGTATAGCAACATACCAGTACACTGCAGATACGGCTGGCAGCCATACCATAACAATTACAAGTCCTGAAGAAGGAAACTATATGGAAGCTTCAATAACGCTTGACTTTAATGTTATTGAGCCTATCCTTTTAACTCCGGAAAACTTTGACATGTACGTAACCGGAGGATTGTTGAATGATAACGTGTCAAGCGGAGCATATATTGATGTAAGCGGCAGATTTGATGGTGAAAGATATGCATTCAACATTACAAAACCTGTAAACATCTACTCATCAAACCATGATGCATTCTTCAGCTTCTATTCAACCGCCACCAGTGAAAGCGGTTCCGAATTGCCTCAAAATTCATTTGTAATAGCCACAGGAGGTTCCGGTACCAACGTAACGGGAATATACTTTGAAAACACTGAAATACTTGTACTCTATGCAAGTGACGTTGTGCTGGATGATTTGACAGTTTACTGTACTAACGGATATGGTTGGGGTCGTGGTTCAACCAGTATCAGAAACAGTAACAATGTCACGGTAAGAAACTCATACTTCAATACCAAGGATGACAACGGTGTCAGTACGGTTGTATTTGCCGCTTCACAAAACAGCATTATAGAAAACTGTACAGTTATCGGAAGCGGATTTGTAGGCAA
>MVAA01000139.1:0-2412 GCA_003266105.1 Methanosphaera sp. rholeuAM6 | reverse complement strand
TGCAACATGTTACAGCGTTTGTGTAATAGGTGACAATATAACTGTTGAAAACAATTACATTGAAAACAGCAACAGATATCTTATCATGACCCAGTATAAGGATGATGCCTACGTTGTTGAAGGAGATACCGGGGCTCTTGTCATTAGAAACAATTCCTTTGGAACTGGTAAGATAGATGTCAAATTTGATCCATGTATAATTGAAAACAACGTATTCTACGGCGATATCACGTTTGTATTAACGAATAACACTGTACAAAACAACAATACTGTTCTGAATGCCAGTGAAAACCCATATATGAATGATGAAATTCTTCGTCCAAAACCATACGTCATAAACATTGACGCACCTAAAAATTACACGTTTGATGAGACCGTAACGGTCAACGTCACTGTTATTGACAATCAGACGGGAAGTGCAGTAAACAGCGGATATCTGGAAGTATATGTGGAAGGAGTTTTATTTGAGAACATTACCATTAACAGTAATCAGACAAGCTTCACATATTCAAACGAAAGTTTAGGCAATCATCGCATCAGGGTATGGTATAATACGTTGGACGGTAACGTTTCATTCATTCAGAAAAACATGACCCTTGAGGCTCTGCCTATTACAGGACAGTTGGTACTGGCTGATATGGATACTCCTCACATTGGTGACAATGTAACGCTGACCGTTACATACACGTTGAGCAGGGATGTGGATGTCGACATTATCTTTATGTTGCCGGGACAAAACGATATAACGGTAAAAGCAGTAAACAAAACTGCAAGCTTAAACACTACAATTACCAATGATTACATAAGAGATTATCTGGGTGGAAGAGAGCAAAGCGTTAAAATCAGTGCTCAAACAGACAATCCAAACATTGTAATAAATGGTATTTACACCAAGCTTGGCGTGCAGAAGGCAATTACAGAAATAACAATCACTCCTGACGTGGCTAATATTAATCAGGAAACTACTGTTGTTGCAACAATAAACACTCCAACGAACCTGACAATAAGCAAAGGAACCATCACCTTCAAGGATGGTGACGGAAACGTTATAGCAACGGGAAACGTGAACAGGAATAAGCTAAGCACCAAAGTAACATTCAGCACGGCAGGAAACAAGACCATCACAGCAACATACAGTGGAACAACCTATTATGCTGCATGTGAAGCTACACAAACAATAACGGTTGAAAAAATAGGCACGGCATTGGCTGTTAATCCTATCTCACAGGCAACATATGGTGATACCGTACTTATCAGCGGTACATTAAAGGACGAGGGAGGCAATGCATTATCAGACACCTCATTAACAGTTCAATTAAACGATGAAAGTATACCTGTTGTTACAAACGCAAACGGTGCATTCGCATGCAATGTCACAGTTTTCAATGTTGGAATTAACAATGTAACGGTAAGATATGATGGTAATGACATTTACGGGGATGCAAATGCTGACGCAACGTTCACGGTAAATCCTAAAGCAACAAGGGTAATTATTGATGAGATAGGCGTGGCATATTACTTGGATAATGTTAATGTGACTGGTAAGGTCATTACAGTTGATGGAGCAGCCATGGCTAACGTTGATGTAAGCGTGGATGTCAATGGCGTTATCTTAACTGGCCTAACCGATAAAACGGGTAAATTCACTGTTAACATTGTAGCTGACGTGCTTGGAACAAACAATGTCAGCGTTGCCTTTGCAGGAAATAATAATTATTCCCCATCAGGCAATTCAACAGCATTTTCAGTAATATCCGGTGACAGTTTACTGACAGTTGACACAATTGCTTCCGTCAGTTATTCCAATAACGTGAACATTACCGGTAGACTCACTGTAAGTACCGGTGAAGCCATTGGTGATGCTGATGTAGACGTTACAGTAAACGGCGTTAAATCCACGGTTAAAACAGGAGCCGACGGTCGGTTTACGCTCACAAAGCTTGCCAACGTTTTAGGCACAAACAACGTAACACTTTCATTTGCCGGAAACAGCATGTATCTTGGCTCAACTAACAGCACCACATTTACCGTTGTGCCGATGGATACCGTGATAGCAATCAATCCTATTGGCAGCATAGAGACAAATACTGTTGTAACGATATCCGGAACTTTCATGAAGGCAAATGGAAATGCACTCTCCAACAGTAAGGTAAGAGTTGACATTAATGGGGTAACGACTTACGTGAAAACCGACGGCAACGGGGTTTACGCCATGGAGTATAATGCCACAAAATCCGGAACGAATACTGTGACGGCAAGTTATGGTGGCAGTGCCAATTATAACTCATACACTACATCCATTACTTTCACTGCAACGGGTAAGGAGAATGTTATAGTGACTGTTGATCCTATTGGTGATGTTGAAACCAACAGTATCGTTACTATTTCAGGTACTTTTAAACGTGCCTGTGG
>MVAA01000066.1:1783-3664 GCA_003266105.1 Methanosphaera sp. rholeuAM6 | reverse complement strand
TGATAAATGAACTCCAATTACACAGAGGATACCAATAACCCTTAAATAGTCAACGTATACAATTCTTTCCATATTATCCTCAAATAATAATTTTTATACACTATTTTTTGGTTAAACAACTTCACATAGTGTTTTACTTAATTATTAAATATGTAATGAATAAATATAAAATTCTTTTGACTATCATTGATTAAAAAGAACAATTTCAATATATTTTTTCCTGAAATGAATTGATAAGTACTCTCACAGAAATCTTATAAAAGATTCAAAAAGCTTGAAAAATAATATTATTTGGATATAACCAGAACAAAAGTTTAAAATCAAAAAAATAAATGGAATATATTAAGTTATTTATAAAAAAGATATATTATCAGGATTTTCATAGAAAGCTACATGTTCTGTATTAGGAATAATTGATAATTCATTATTTTTTCATTCATTATATTCCATTGACAATATGCTTTTTCCTATATACTTCAAAACCCAAATAGTGACATATGTCTTTTATCGATTTATTATCTTGAATTTTTTCATTTAAAATAAGTTAATAAATTTTCCATTTAAATAATTTCAATTTTTGGATAATTAATTTATAAAAATAGTTTAGTTAAAGTATTATTAACTTTAACTTCGTCTTGCAGCAATTATTGCTTGGTTTGGACATTTATCAACACATATTCCACAATCTACGCATGAAAAATATTTAACGTTTGGTTTGTCTTCTTTATTATCAATTGCTCCGGTAGGACAACTTTCTATGCATAATCCTCCTTCTGGACATGCTGTTATCCCATTACATATGTCCTCATTTATTTTCACTGCCATATTTGCCACCTATTTGATTCTTTCTGATAGTTGTTGTCCACCCACTCCTATATTGTCAGGTTGTGAACCATGTATTAAAACAGTAATAGATTCTACTGGCATATCATATGCTTCAGCTACTACTTTTGATATTTTTTCTATTATTTCTTTTTTTGCTTCTTTCGTTGCACGTGAAGGTCCATCAATTGTTACTACTGGCATTTCTTTCACTTCCTAATTATCAGACACAGGTTTTCCACCTACACCTATATTTTCTGGACAATTTTCATATATTATCATGGTTATGGTTTGTACGGGTAGTTCGAATGCTTCAGCAACTATCTGTGATGAATCTTCGATTAATTTCTTTTTTTCTTCTTTGGATAAGCTTTTTGAAGCTTCTACTTTTATGATTGGCATTTATTATTCTCCTTACCATTATTTTTTTAATTGCAATTATTTATTATTTTCTATGATATTCAGTATTAATCCATCTTGTAATGTTACGTTGCAGACAAAGACTTTTTGAATATTAAATTCTATTGCTATGGCTTTTATAATTAACAAACTGGGGATTATTGTGTGGACACGTTCTGAATCCACTAGTAACAATGGTTTGAAATTTTCTTTGGTGTTGTTGGATATCTTATTTAAAATGTAATCTATGTCTTTTATATCAATTATGTTTTCTTTATTTTCTATTCCTAAGTAGTCGAATAGTTTTTTGAGTGTTACTATTGTTTTACCAATTCCATACAAATACTCTTTTGAGGTATTTGTGAAGTTTAATTCTCTTATTTTTTCCCGAATTTCTTGTATAATCTGTTTTTGTTCTTTTTTTGTTGGTAAGAGAAGTGAAACGTAATTCTCATATATTTTAAGAACTCCTAATGGTATGCTTTTCTGTTCTAATGGTTCTTTCTTTTCAAATATTGTTATTTCAGTGCTTCCTCCACCTATATCAACTAATAATCCTTCATCTCGTGGTGTTTTAATCCAATTTATGGATTTGAAACTGTTTTTAGCTTCTTCTTCTCCGGTTAATATTTTAATATCAACACCTAATTTCTCTTTAAC
>MVAA01000066.1:0-1773 GCA_003266105.1 Methanosphaera sp. rholeuAM6 | reverse complement strand
CTTAAAGTATCTATAAGAACAGAGATGCCCTCTTGTGTTAATTTGTTCTCTTTTCTATAAGAGATTAAACTTGTTCTTTTATCATTTATTATTACTGGTTCTAGGTTATCATTTGAATAATCATAAATTTTGTACTTGATAATACTTGAACCAATGTCTATCACTGCATATAACATTATATTCACTAGTTTTATATTTGTAAATTAAAATTTATAAAATTAGGGTTTAAATTAAAAAAATGGGGGTTAAATTGGAATATTTATTCTTTATTCCAGTTAATGGCTCCGTAGATTACACATATTAGTGTGATTGCTACACATCCTAAGTATCCACCAATTATCCATGGATCACTAAGTCCTAGTATTTCAATCATCGTGCATCACCTTAACATTTTTTGCTTCGAACATTTTATCGATTTCTTCCTGTTCTTCCTTAGTATTGTGTGTAAGTAATGTTACAATAATTGTAACTATGAATGAAACTGGTAATGCAATAACCATTGGATCTACATATGGCCATGGCATAGCCGTGAATAATACTGGATGTCCGGTTAACATTTGACAAATACCTATTCCTGCTGCTTCTTTTTGGTGTGTGAATAATAGGCAGAAAAGACTTACTAGTGCTCCACTAACTATACCTGCTATGGCTCCTTGTCTGGTTGTACGTTTCCAGAATAATGCACAGATATATACTGGCATGAATGCGGCTGCACATATACCAAAGAATATTGTTGTTCCTTGAGCAACTACACCACTAGGTAAAATGAAAGCTAGAACTACTGCTAAAATTATACCTATAAGTATACCAATACGTGTAACACTCACGCTTTCCTTTTTATCCTTTTGGGAACTTGAATATAAATCATGACCTATTGCAGAACCTTGTGCGTGAAATTGGGTACTTAAGGTACTCATTGCTGCACAAAGTAGGGTTAATGTAAATATGTATGTGAACCATTGTGGCATTGCTGATGATATGAATGTTGGGATGATTTTATCCACGTTTCCTCCAGCTGCTTGTACTGCTATTTGTCCTGTTGTTTGGTAGAAGTATACATTGGATAATGCTCCTACTACGTATGCAGAGAATGTTGCTACGAATATGAAAATTCCACCAATAAGAACTCCTCTGTTTAATTCACGATTACTGTTTACTGTCATGAATCTTACTGCTAATTGTGGTTGTGCTATTGCTCCAATTCCAACTCCCATAATAATGGATGTTACAAGGTTCCACCAGAATACAGTCCCTACTGCTGGGAATGTAGTCCATCCCGTCGCCCCGGTTGCCTTAGCAGTTTCAGGGAATAATGGTGCCATATTTGTTAATGCTGTATGTGCTTCGGTAATTCCTCCAAGCATCCAATAGATACTAATTAGTAACACGAGCATTCCAAAGAACATAATTACTCCTTGTACTGCATCGGTGTACATAACACCTTTTAATCCACCGAAAATTACATAGAATCCTATGATAATTGCTAAGATAATAATTGCAATTTGGAATTCTACACTTAATGTTGTTTCTAAAAATCTTGCAGCTCCGATTAATACGCTGGCTGCATATACTGGCATTGCACAAAAGATAAGCAGTCCACTAAAATATTGTATAAATTTACTGTTAAATCTTCTTGATAAGAATTCTGGAAATGTTAATGCGTTTAAATATTTACCTATTGCTCTTGTTGGTTTACCAAAGAATACGAATGCTATGAAAATACCTACTGCGATATTTAAGAAAACTAGCCAGAGTATACCCAGTCCATTTGTT
>MVAA01000117.1:2291-9936 GCA_003266105.1 Methanosphaera sp. rholeuAM6 | reverse complement strand
CTACAAGATGGGGAGGTTCAATTAACTATTATATCTGATGTGTTGAAAGAACCTTAAAATATTTATTTTAGAATAACTGATATATTATTATCAACAAGGCTTAGTGGTTATTATATGAGTTATATTATTCTTGCTATTCTTTTTATTTTATCGGGTTTTTTCATGAAATATTCGGATGACTTATATGATGTTAACCATGATTTGACTTTTTCAACAATATTAGGCATTTTCTGTGCTATCGCATCTGTTATGGCTACAATTTACAATATTGAAGCAGCCTATATTTTCATATCTATCCTAATAGGCAATCTTATAGTATTAAAAGTAGATGGAATTCATCATGTAGTCACATTGATAGTTTTTATAGCAGTACTGTTGGTTGCAGGAATTCCTAATTTGGACTTAATTATTTTGTTGATTTGTATTTTAGGCAATATGGGTGATGAAGTAGGTCATGAAATAGTTCCAAAAGCGACCGAAAACAGGTTTTTGAATTTATTTTTTGAATACCGGTTTGTGATGAAGATTGTAGTATTCTTGCTTGCCGTTTGTGGCGTATTTGATATTTGGATATTTGTTTGCTTTATCTGCTTTGAACTTTCCTACGTGGTAGCAGGCATTGTTTTTGATAGATTCAATTAAAATAAGAGCATATATAACAGATATGATGTTAAAAGCGTAAAAGATTAATTAAACTTATTTCATAAATAATAATTAATATTAAAAATTATAAATTAGTATAGAAGAAAAAACCAACAAATTACTGAAAAAGAGTGTATTATACTTATTATAGAACACTTTCATGATAAATAAAAATTCAAAATAGTTATAAGCCTGTTCATTATACGTTGACAAAAAAACTAACAGGAAAACATGAAAAATGTGAATTAATCTTTCATGTATCCATATTTCGGAACAAAAAAATCAGGAGTATAATGAATGATGATAAATCTTTAATTAGATGTTGGCATCCAATTGTTTTTCTAATTGAAATGAAATTTTAATGGGAATGTAGTAATGAAAAAATTAGACCTTAGAAAAAAAGAGAATGACGATAACCGTAGTACAGTTTTAAATAAGGTAAACTTATCTGAACTGAGGGCTGAAACTAAAAACAACACCCTGGAAATTATGAAAAATGATTTTCACTCAGCTTTTGCAAATCCTATTGTTATCATTGTTTTAATAGCACTGTTAATCCTACCATCATTATATGGGCTGGTTAATATTTATGCATGTTGGGATCCTTACGAAAATACTAATCATATCCAATTTGCAATAGCTAATGAGGATAATGGAACAACATATGATGGTGAAAGAATTAATGTGGGAGATGAATTTGTACTTTCATTAAAGGATAATGCCGATTTTGAATGGGTTTTTGTCATGCCGGACGACCTGCGGTCGGGTGTTCATAATGGAACATATTATGCGGGAATAATCATACCCCATAATTTCAGTGAATCGGTTGTATCAATAGCAAATGGAAATCCGCATTCAGCCGAATTGGAATATATTGTCAATGAGAAATCTAATCCGGTAGCGGTAAAACTTACTGATGCAGCAGCTAGAGCAGTATATAATAAACTTAACGCAAAAATTGTTTCATTTATTGATGAAAAGGCTGTTGGAAAACTTGGAGAACTACAGGAAGGTTTAGCCAGCGGTGCAGATAAAATGGATTCCGGTGCAGATAAGTTATCTGCAGGTGCTGATAAAGTAGCTGGTGGGGCAGACCAATTAACGGCAGGAGCAAATAAACTTTCCAGTGGTTCAAACCAGTTAGCTGCCGGAGCAAATGCAGTGTCCGTGGGAGCAAATTCATTATCCATGGGTTCACTTAAATTAGCTAATGGAGCTGATGAGGTAGCTAGTGGTGCCAGCCAGGTAGCCGATGGAACACAACAGATTGCTGATAAAAGCAATGATATTTATAACATTTTCCTAAAAGTTAAAAATATTATCGATAATGGGGGAAATGCTTCTAAACTAACAAATGATATTGATGCTATTGATTCAGACACTTCAAAACTTGCCGATAATCTTCGTGATGTAAAAGATCAATCATCAGACGTATCTGCTAATGCATTAAATTTGTTTGGTGAATCATATAACCTAACTTATGATTCTGCAAAAATAGCAAATACGGCAAATACCATATCTGAAAAAACTAGTGAAGCGTCAAATAAATTAAATGATGTTTCGGAAGATATATCTGAGCTTAGGGAAGCAATAAGAACTCATAAAAGTCCTAATATAATACATGAATTGTTAGAAAGAATTAATAACAAATTAAATTCAACGAATCAGTCGTTAAATCAGCTGAATACTGGAGCTCATCAAGTTTCGGATGGTTCTAAAAGTGTGGCTGATGGTTCATATTCTCTTGCAGAAGGATCTTCTCAGTTGGCTGAAGGATCTTCCGAATTAGCTTCTGGTGCTAATACTCTTTCAAGAGGTATTCATGTGCTTGCTGACGGTTCAATAGAACTGGCGGATGGTGCAGAATTACTGGGGTATTCATCAGCTTCTGCATTAAGAAATGCTTCGGATGAAATAGGGTTTGCTGCCGAGCAATTGTCGGCCATTACTGATGTGGATGGGGATAAAGTGGAAGATTATTTCTACTCACCAGTAGTTCTTAAAAGACATGAAGAGTTCCCGATAAATAATTATGGTTCGCAGGTAGCACCATTTTATCTGGTATTGTCTATGTGGGTAGGTGCACTTGTTACCACTGTAATGTTAAAAACAGGAAGTAGTGTGGGAACAAAATATAGGCCTCATGAAATGTACTATGGAAAACTAATGTTATTTATTATAATGGCATTACTGCAAACGACGGTAACATTAATTGGATCATTCCTATTGGGAATTGATGTTTCAAATCCGTTACTGTTTATATTTTCATGTTACTTTGTAGCGGCAGTATTTATGGCGTTAATATACTCGTTAACATCAGTATTTGGTGATGTGGGAAAAGGAGTGGCAATTTTACTATTAGTGTTCCAGATATCGGGTTCTGGTGGAGTATATCCTGTAGAGATTATGAATAATATCTTCAGAGTTATTTATCCGTATTTGCCAATGACTCATGGTATTAATATGGTTCGTGAAGCACAACTGGGAGTGTTATGGACGAACTATCTGCCATCATTTGTATTCTTGTTAATACTGGGAGCAGTAGTCACTATAGTATCCATAGTTCTTAAACAGAGGTGGGAAAAACGTACAAAGTATTTTGAAGAAAAACTGGATGAATCTAATCTTTTCAATTAATATACCATTCCCTTAATACTTTTTTTAATACATAAATATAAATTTTTAAAATGAAGAAAAAGATAAAGTTTTGGATTAAAAACAAGGATTCAATAGTTCAATTCTGTAAATTTTTTTGGCATTAGATTCACCGTTACCTCTTCAACCTTTCCATTTTTAATTTTGATGGTCTTATCAGCAGCTTTTGATAGAATGGAGTTATGTGTAATTAGTATTACAGTAGTGTTATAATCAGTACTCATTTCTTGTAGCAAATTTAAAATTAATACACCAGTTTTCGAGTCAAGAGATCCTGTAGGTTCATCACATAAAAGTATGGTTGGTTTTTTAGCAATTGCTCTAGCTATTGATACTCTTTGTTGTTCTCCACCGGATAGTTGTGATGGAAACTGATTTGCATGATTTTTAAGACCAACAGATTCCAATATCTTCAAACCATCAATATCAAAATCCACAACGTCCTTCATTAATTCTATGTTTTCCAGAGCTGTTAAATTAGGAATTAAGTTAAAAAACTGAAAAACAAAACCAACATTACGAGCCCTGTAATTTGTTAGCTGATAATCGTCAAATGATTCAATGTGACTTCCATTAACAATTATTTCACCAGAAGTAACTGAATCAAGTCCCCCTAGAAGATTTAACAATGTGGATTTTCCGGCACCGGATGGTCCAAGTATGACTACGAGTTCTCCCCTGTTAATTTTAAAATTTACATTATCAACAGCTTTTAAAAAAGAATCTCCAGATTTATAAACCTTAGTAACATTTTTAAATTCAATTATGGTATTCATTAATTTCTACCTTCCATCATATAATATTTTTTTAATGAAATATTTAAATATACTGCTAATGAAAAAATACTCCTATAAATGCCTATTTTTAAAAAATGAAGTTAAACATCTTCATTTAAAGCAGAACATTTATCTTTCCAATCCTTTAAGTAAATCGACCATGTCCAAATTTCTAATTTTACGTGAAAAGTATAAGTTCATAATTATTGATACTGATATGATTATGATAAATGAAACAACTAAATTTGTTGGAGATATTGAAGGTACCAGATAGATGTTTCTTCCAAATGCAGGCATTATCATCGATAAAACATAATAACTGAGGGGAATACCCACTATAAAACCTATAATGATGAACAAGAAACTTTGTGTTGCTAATAATTTCACTAAATACGCACTTTCAAATCCTAAAACTTTAAGTGTTACAATGTCATTTTCCAATTCAGTAAATGATAGTAAATTCAAATTATAAAGAATTATTAATGATAATATAACTGCAAAACATATTAATGTTATAATAACTAGCATTGACAATTCTTCCATCTGATTCCAACCAGTAATCAGATTATCCAAATAAATTATGTCGTCAATGCCATCAACAGATTCAGTAATGTGTTGTGAAGTAACTATGCTTGTTGGAGTATAATTTAAACCCAATTGCTCTAATTTGTTGGGTGACATGACTAATCCCTGATAAAATGGACTTGAATGGATTTTATCAATTCTTACTTTAATAATTTTATCAGAACCCACTATACGAAAATCAATTGTGTCACCAACATCCACATCCAACATATCTGCCATTTTTCGTGATAGAAATACTTCATCGTTAACATCTAGTTTATCATGATTGCTGTCCGTTACCGTAATAAGATCATTATCATTTAAAACCAGCAGCGTGGCTAGTTCTGTCTTGCTTGTTAATATGTCAATAGATGATTCCATTATTGGTTCACCATCAGTTTTTTGTGCAATAGACTTAACTTGAGATAAACTGATATTATCCTCAATTGCTAATTTTGAGTCAAAATGAGTAACATCATTAAAATACCAATCTTTTGATTCATTTATCTCCTCATATAATCCTAATCCTGAAATTAAAAGTATTGTACATCCAATTATACCAATAATTGTCATCATTGACCGGGATTTGTTTCTTTTAATAATCCTATAATTCCATCGAAAATTAAATGAAAGTTTTTCCCAAACCTTTAATTTTTCAACATAGGATAATTTTGATGTTTTTGGTGCTTTTGGCTTTATAATATTGGAAGCAGGTTCAATAACAATATTTTTAATGGAATAATATGAAACCAATAATGATATTGCCCCCATAATGGGGATTATAAGTGAAGATTCCATAAGCCCAACAAAATTCCAATAAGGGAACTTATAATAAAATGTTCTTGATGGATTGGATATTATGTGGAATAAAATTGGTCCTATGACTGCACCCAATAATGAACCGAATATTACCAGTAAAAAACCGAATAACATGTAATGTAAAATAATTTTATAATTTTTAATTCCATTTGCTTTAAGTATACCAATTTGAGTTCTTTGATGTGAAATAATTCGTTTCATAGTTGTTAAAAGCATTGCCATTGATATGATCATGAAAATTATTGGGAAAATGGATGATATTGAATTTTCCTGACTGATTGATTCTGCAACAGCAGATACGCTAGGTTGATGAGATCTTTCTAAAAATGCAGTATAATATCCATGTAAACGATAATCTAATAACTGTGAAAAAGTTTCCGACGTTCCTGAAAATTTAACATTAAGAACATTATATGGGATATTATCTGATGGAAATGCTTTATAGGACATGTAAGCAAAACCCATTGAACTATAATTTTGTACTGTAGATAACGGTATGTTATAAACATACTCCGGTGAATAACCTAATCCTCTGATTTCTTTTTGAATTTCAACTCCATTACTTTCAAATGATATTTCATCACCAATTTTCAAATTTCTGGCATCAGCAAAACTTTTATCTAACCATACTCCTTCAGAATCATTAATATCTAATTCTTTACCTTCAATTAAATAAAATTTGGATATTGTATTGTTTTCAATAAAATGTAATATAATATTTGGATTATTATCTAATTTGGCTTTTGAATCCAGAACCAATTGTCTTTCCATTTGATTGGTTGCTCCCAATGCCTTTACCTGATATAAAAATTCATCCACAAGATAATCAGAATATATCCAACCATCAGCCAAATTAGTTTCATCATAATAGTTATCCATGGATGTTTCAAAACTAGCTGTGTCTACATACATCCCTGTAAAAACCAATGATCCAATAAATGCCATTAAGAAAATAGATATGAATTGGACTTTATAATCCTTAATGTCCCTTAACATTTTTCTTTTAAGCATTTATCCAAAACTCCCTTCAACAATTAAATTGAATACATGTCTATTCATTTAATCTTCTTTTAAAGAATAATTGACAGGTATGTCTATTATAATATTTGAAAAAAATTATATATATGTGTTATGCACTCATTATTATTTAAAATATAGTTTATAACACTAATATAAATCAAAAATAAGAAAATATATGAAACAATAATAAAAAATAACTAAAATGGGAGGAAATAGGATTATTGAAAAAAAGCATTTCAAAAAAATAGAAAAATTAATATATGTCAACATTCATAGAGAACGTGCAACAAGTCCATTGAAGCTTTTTCATCAAGATTTTCTTATAATTATGTTCATAATTATCAATATGACTCGATAATATTAATATGTATTACAAAAATATATACAATTCAAATGGTAAAATAATTGTCGCACACACCCGAAGTCTAAAATTGATAATAATTATAAATGAATGTGGTTAACATGAAGATGTTATTAAGATATTTTATTAAAGCTCAGTGGAAGAAAATTGTTCTGCTCATCTTTTTCCAATTTATTGCAACGTTTTCCCAGTTCTATGGAATTTTTATTGTAGGGAAATTACTGAATTTAACCTTAAAGGGAATTGATCTGGAATTTCTGGGTTATTATGAAATAATTATGATAGTGGCGACTATAGTAACTATCCTGGCCATGTCTGCAGTTTTTTATTTTGCTGTGAATATAGCTTCATCTACCGGATATGATATTCGAAAAAGATTGTTTCACGTATATGCTAATGCACCTATTGAGAAGGTTCATCAGTTTAAAGCTACTGGTTTGATGAGTCGTACGACTAGGGGAATGTATACTATGAGAAACTTCATATTTAACGTTCTTGGTTTTTTATCCCTTATTCCTTTCGTTTTTTTAGTTCTCTATTTGGATATTAATTATATGAGTTCATCCCTGGGATATGTATATCTGATATTGATGGCAATGATTTTGGTCTTTGTTTATATGATATTAAGGTATGCATGTGACAATTATTTCGCACTTAAAAGAACATTTGCCAGTATTAATTTCCTGTTTAGACAGGGAGCATTATTGATTGATAATATACGATTGAATAATAAACAACAATATGAAAAAAAAGAATTTCAGGATGCTATAGAAACATCATATGCTACCAGTTTGGATTATTCTAAAAG
>MVAA01000117.1:0-2275 GCA_003266105.1 Methanosphaera sp. rholeuAM6 | reverse complement strand
AAAAATGTTGCCTTCAATATTTAACGCATTAACAAGAGTGAACGGATCATCAAAAAGAATTGAAGAGGTATTAATTCTTGAAGATACATTTGAAGAAGAAGATTATGAATTCAAAAACAATAATAATCCGAATATAATTGAATTTAATGATGTAAGTTTTAAATATAAAACAGAGAACGTTATTCAGAATCTGACTTTTAACGTTGAAAGAGGTTCTACAATAGCAATTGTGGGTAAAGTTGCTTGTGGTAAATCAACGGTTTTATCACTGTTGAATGGATTATATCCTTGTACTATTGGTGAAATAAAGATAGATGGTAATGATATTAATAAAATTAACAGGAAAGACTTAAAAAGTAAAGTATCATTTGCAACGCAAAAAACCTTCCTATTTAATGATACGGTAAAATCAAACATTACATTTAATGATGATGCTATCAATCAGGAAGAAATTATATTATCTGCAGAATTATCAGGTTTAGATGAATATGTTGAGGATGTTGATGACTTTTTAAACTATAAAGTCAATGAAAAAGGTGCTAATTTATCCACTAACATAAAGAATAGACTAAATATAATGCGTTGTCTTGTAAAAAAAGCTGATATCTATCTATTTGACAATGTGTTTGCTGTCTATGATGAGAATTCACAGTACATGGTATTTGAAAGGATTAAAGAACATTTAAAAAGTAAGACAATAATTATTGTTACCGAAAACATTGAAATTTTGAAAAATATGGATAAGATAATAATATTGGATGATGGAAAAATAAGTACAATAGGCACTCACTTAGAATTAATAGAAAATTCAGAATATTACAAAAACTTAGTTGATACAGCTAAGGGGATGGTATTATGAAGAAACTTGCCGATTATAAGGATTTTATAATTTTTTTAAAGGAGCTCTTAAAGCCGTTCAGAGTACGATTTGTATTAATTACAGTATTGGTACTGGGGAACTCTATATTGGCCATTAATTTACCTAAACTATTGGGAAAAGTAATAAATATGTTTGGAGAATATACGCCGGGAAGTACAATTTTTTTCTCAACAAAATTCACTAATCTCTTAATTGAGATAACAGCACTTATCCTGATAACATATGCTCTTCAAATAGTAGTTACATACATAACTTATCCTGTAAGTGATAAGATTACACGAGATTTACGTCAAAGAATTGAAAATAAAGTTCATAAACTCAATTACAAGTACTTAAACAACACTCCTTCAGGAGAAATCATGTCAAGAATCAACCATGACACTCTTGTAATACAAAGCTTTATAGGTACTAAACTGGCGACAATAATTAGTAATGTACTGTTATTAATTCTGGCTGTGGTGGTGATGTTACTAATGGACTGGGAATTAACCAAATGGTACCTTTTAATAATGATCATAACCATTGTAATCATTGCATTAATCAACAAGTACACTATAGATTACGTGAAAGAATCACGAGAATATATGAGTAAAATGATAGCCCTAATTGGAGATACAATCCTCAACAAAACAATTGTTAACACAAATGACAATAGCAATTACAGTGAAGATAGATTTGACCAATTAAACAGGCTGGATAAAAAAGCTTTTGCTAATTCAACCCTTAAAACGGTACTGTTGGAACCAGTATCATTGTTCATGTCCAACTTAGTTTACATTCTAATATATATAATTGCAATGTACATGTTATTCGATAATACAATAACACTTGAGACAGTTTTAACTCTAATCTTATATGGACAGATAATTATTAATCAACTTAAATACTTCGGAAAATCAATCCGGGAAGTACAGGGAGCATATTCCAGCTTCCTAAAAATCTATGAATTACTGCACGAACCGGATTATGAAGGAAGTATTGAAAACACTGGAGACATATCACTTGGAGAAATAGAATTCAGGAATGTTTCATTCGCTTATGATGACAAAAAAATATTTGACAATTTAAGTTTTAAAATATGTGACAAAAGCAAGACATTAGTTAAAGGAAAATTTTCAAGTGGAAAGTCAACCATCATAAACCTATTAACAAAGTTCTATGAAATNNGATTCCGGAGAAATACTGGTGGATGGTAAAAATATAAACCAGATACCACAAAAAAATATAATGGATTCCTGTACAATCCTATCAGAGCATAATCAGTTATATCAGGCAAGTGTAGAAGAAAACATAGCCTACTCAACAAATAACATTAGTCACGAAGACATTGTTAACGCAGCAAAAGAAGTGGGAAGTCATGAATTCATAATGAAACTACCTCAACAGTATGATACA
>MVAA01000140.1 GCA_003266105.1 Methanosphaera sp. rholeuAM6 | reverse complement strand
CCCAGGACATATTCGGAGAAAAACATGAAGACATCGAATACTCCAAAAACTACACTGCAATGGTGGAAAAAACAAGAAAACTACTGGAAAACAAGCCAAACATCATCACGGAAGCCACCTTTAATTACGACAACAATTTCTGCATGGTGGACATTCTAAAGAATGATGAGGACGGAGTGGAAATATATGAAGTAAAAAGCTCCACGAAAGTCAGTGACATATACCTGGATGATGCATCCTTCCAATACTTTGTTCTCTCCAATCTTGGTTTGAACGTTAAGAAAGTATCAATAGTATACATAAACAACAAATACGTACGAGGAAAAGAATTGGAACTTGACAAGCTTTTCAATGTAAAGGACATAACCGACATTGCCAGAAAAAAACAGGATGAAATAAGAAACAAGGTCGATGAGATAAACAGCTTTATGGCACGACATGATAAGGATAATCAACCAGACACGCCAATGGGAAATCAGTGCTTAAATCCGTATAAATGTGATTTCTGGGAATACTGCAACAAAATGGAAAATAATACTTTAAGTACTGAGGAGGATGAACCTGATTTTAGTCCAATAATAAATAAAGAAGCAATAAAACAAATATTGGATTCACTGAAATATCCATTATACTTCATAGACTATGAAACATATACCACTCCTATTCCGGAAATAGAAGGAACACGTCCATACCAGCAATTACCATTCCAGTATTCACTGCACATCAAAAAGGACAGGGAGGCTCCAATTGAACATAAGGAATTTTTAGCAGAATGTGATGACAACAATTTCATCAGACATTTTGCTGAAAGCCTGGTTAAAAATTTACCGGAAGACGGAAGTGTAATAGTATACAATAAGTCATTTGAATCCGCCCGCAATAAAGAACTGGGAGAAATGTATCCTGACTTAAAAGAAGAAATGGAACGAATAAACAATAATATTGTTGATTTCATGGTACCGTTCCAAAAAAGACAATACTGTACCAAGCAAATGAAAGGATCCTATTCATTAAAAAATGTTCTGCCAGCATTATACCCGGATGACCCCGAACTTGACTACACAAAATTATCCGGAGTACATGACGGTGAAGAAGCACGAAAAGCATTTACAGAATTAAAGGAAGAATCACAAGAAAAACAAGAGAAAACAAGGAAGACTTACTAAAATACTGTCATCTTGACTCACTGGCAATGGTAAAAATATATGAAAAATTCAGGGAAACGATAGAAGAGTGATTATTTCATTAAATATACGAGTAAACAAACATGAATAAATACAAAAATCAGAAAAACAACCATATATTCATAATATAAATGGAATGTCCCAGCAATACAAATAAAACAATAATGAAACGGTTCTAACTGAAAAAAAATAA
>MVAA01000124.1:4486-6690 GCA_003266105.1 Methanosphaera sp. rholeuAM6 | reverse complement strand
GGTTGGTTATGTTTTCTTCTAGTTGTGTGATTGATTCTTGTTGTTCTTGTACTGTGTGGTTGAGGTTGTTAATAGTTTCTTGCTGTCCTTCAACGGTCTGGTTGAGTGTATCTATAGCGTCTTGTTGTTCTTGTACTGTGTTGTTTAGTTCATCTATTTTGTTGTTTGCTTCTGTGAGGTTGTTTTCTAGGTTGGTTATGTTTTCTTCTAGTTGTGTGATTGTTTCTTGTTGTTCTTGTACTGTCTGGTTGAGGTTGTTAATNNNNTTGTTGTTGTACTGTGTTGTTTAGGTCTGTTATTTGGTTGTTTGCTTCTGTGAGGTTGTTTTCTAGGTTGGTTACATTTTCAGTTAAATTGTTGATGGTATTGTTTTGATCTTCAATTTGTTGTTGTAACTCTTCAATCTGTTTTAATAACTCATCAATTAAGGTACTCATTGTTGGTTCGTTGTCCTTGATTACAGTGTCAGTTTCAGTTGTTATGAATGCACTGTCTCCAATCAGGTCTTTGCTTAATTTAATGTAGTTGTCAGTAGCTACTGCATTGGTTGTTGAGTTGAATAATACTTCAGATCCATTGTTACCAAGTATGGTGTTGTCGAGAACATATACCTTGTCACATGCACCGAAGTATAATACGTTTTCATCACCGGTAGTGTCAATGTTGATTTCCATACCGATTACTGTGATGTTTTGAGGATAAACGTAGATTGGGTTATATGATGCATCATAGAATACGGCAGGATATACTGTAACTGCAGTAGCGTTTTCACCGTTGATGTTGTATTCTGCATCAGCAATAATTACATTTGATGAACCTTCTATTTTTACACCGAATGCATTTGGAGCAGTGGCATCAATATCCAATTCTGTGAAATCAAGGTATTGTGAGACTCCTCTACCCATTGCGGAACTGTATACACCATATGCTTCAGTTGTTGATTCAGCATTTATATAACCATCTGCAATAAGATTTTCTGCATCAAACAATTGAATACCATATGCGAAGAAGTTTGAACTTACAACAATATCTACATCTCCAATTGTTGTATGGTTTGTTGGACCGACATTAATACCATAAACATAGTTAGGTCCTAATACAATTATGTCACATTCAGCTATTGTGATATTTTCTATTATTATATCATTTATGGATTCAATATCAATACCGTTGATAGTTGGATAATGTGATCCTTCAGCTATTGCTGTTCCATCAACATATATTAATGTATCTTCGACTAGGACGTTTGATGAGTTGATATATAGTCCTGCTGGTGCAGTGGCTAATACTGCATATGTGGTGTAATCATATTGTACGTCACCGCTAGGAATGGTTGCATTAATAACTGAATCTGTAATGATGTTGTGTTCTGCTAAAATCTGTACAGGAGTTATAGCATAATCACTTACTACATTAACAATTGTATTACTAATTATGTTTCCTTCGGATTCTATCCATATTGCTTCCATATCGGTGTTATCAATCTCAAGTCCGTCAAGAACTACTTGTGCATCGTTACCAACTATGAAGGAACTGTTGATGAATTTTGCAGTGCCGTCAGTAGTGAATAATACTTTAACATTATCAAATATGAAGTATGTGTTTTCTGTGAATTCTCCTTGGGCTATGAGTGTTGATTCACTATATTTAGGGTATAATGTGCAACTGTCATCGAAGAATTTGCTGTATGTGCTGTCGGTTATATTGAATTCTCCAGGAGTGTTGTCTTTGATTGTTGTTCCATAACTGGCTGTGTTGTTTACTGCTTTGTCACCAAGTCCTAATGGTGCTTCAAGGTAGTTGCCAGTTACTGTACTGCGTGTTGTCACGTTTACTGCCGGTACTGTATCTACAGGTGCCGTTACAATAATTGTGTTGTTTATCACATTGTTGTATGTTGCTGCATGCATTGGCATACCACTTTGCTGTACTTTTACACCTGCAGTGTATGGTGATACAGCATCCATTGATTCGCCGCTTCCAAGCATTCTTGCAGTTACTTCAACATTGTTTTCTATGATATCATTATATGATGAATCTGCCAGTCCGATACCTACACCGAAATCGGATATTATTGATATCTCGTTGTTTACAATAGTGTTTTCTTCTCCAACGAATAATTCAATACCCCATGAATAATCAGATTCGAGGATTACTGTGTTGTTGGATACAATGTTGCTTTCGGAAACAAATGTTTCATATGT
>MVAA01000124.1:4264-4443 GCA_003266105.1 Methanosphaera sp. rholeuAM6 | reverse complement strand
TGATATGACTGCATACCGTCAGCATAAAGTTTGGATACGGTATTGATGAAGTTGTTTCCAACCAATGATTCTTCAGCATAGTTAAATGTTAATCCGTAAGCATAGACTTCACACACTGTTACAATGGTGTTGTCTGTTATTTTGATGTTGCTGATGATGTTTTCATTGTTTTCACCACG
>MVAA01000124.1:0-4259 GCA_003266105.1 Methanosphaera sp. rholeuAM6 | reverse complement strand
TTTGCATATATGGAAGTGGTGTATAATGTAACTATATCAGTATATTCTGCATTATAAACAATATTTTCTTCAGGACCCACGGTACTGATATTGTTGTTTCTAATAATGTTATTTTCTCCACCTGTTACTTCAATAGTATGCGTGACAGCTTTTTCTTCATTATTGGTTAATGTTAATTTGTTGTCTTCTACAATTACATTTGATGCGCCGTCAATGTTTATTAAACAATCAGCAGAATCTTCTGCGTTCATTTCAATTTTTGTGATTTTGACGCCATCTGATTTAACTGTGATTGTACAGTTGTTAAGAACTGCCTGTGTATCTGCAGTTGTAATGTTTAATGGCATGTCAATAATCATGTCACGAGCGTTGAATGCTCCTTCAAATCTTAGTTCACTGTTTGGAACTACCATTGTAGTGTTTAATGTTCCGTCGTCATTGAAGTAACTTGTCCAGTTTGCATCATTTAATGTGATTACTTCAGGATCAGGCATTGTTGCATTGGCAGTGTATGATACTTCATTGTCCATGTATTTTGCCGTTACGGTAAATGGTGAGTATTTTACTGTCAAGTTGGTTGCTGCATTTTCATCAATCATTTCAACAGTTTCTGGTGATACAACTCCATTTTTGGCTGTGAAGTACACACTTTTATAATTAGGTAATTTTCCACTTATTGGTGTACCATCATTAAGTGTGTTAAGTGTTGCTTTTACGGTTAGTTCATCTAAATATTTAATGTTGTCTGCAGGGTCTACAGTTACGTTCAGTACTACCCAGTTGTCTACAGTTATTTCATCTGCACTTGAACCGGATGCGTATCTTCCAGTAACGTTGTTTGTTCCCCAATAGTTTCCGTTTGCTACAACTGTTGCATCTTTAGCGTCGTTGTAAACTGCACTAGCTTCTGTAATGTTGGAAAGAATTATTGAGTTTTGGATGTTCATGTTTCCTTCTGAATTGTAGATAGCTGTACCTTCGTTAGCAGTTACAGTTCCACTCCATGAGGATACACTGTATCTTGCAGAGTTGTTTATGAATAAACATCTGTCAATGTTTAAATCTCCTTGTTCGGAGAATACTGCTCCACCTTTGTTTGAGTATTGGTTGATTCTGTTGTCAACGAATACACATTCCGTAATTGTGGTGTCATTTTGACTGTTTACTGCTGCTCCTCTACCACTACCTGCATAGTTACCTGAGAATATGGTGCGGGTGATGGTTAAAGGTTTGTTGTAGAATGTGTAATACTGACCATAAGCACTTGATGCTAATTGGTTGGATTGACCACGGATGGTTGCGATGTTAGCTGTGTTGTTGTAGAACAGTGAATTATTTATATTAAGGTTACCACCGTTTGCAATTACTGCATCCCATGTTGAACCTAAATTGTTCTGTACAAAGTATGTGTTGTCAATTTTTACAGTGGAATTAACGTTGTTGATGAATGTACCACTACAGTTTGTAACTACACAATCTTTTAATTCAATGTAGCTGTCTTTGAATAGTGCGAGTATGAAACTACCCTTAGCACTGCTACCGAAGTTTGGAGCTTTGTTGTTTACGAAAGTTACATTGTCAAATGTTAATATACCACTGACGTTAGCAATTCTACCTTCTGAGTTATAAATATTTGCATTAGGATTGTCTACACCCATTATGTATGCATTCTTGATTGTTGCAACACCAGGTATGTCAAAGACTTTTCCTGATTTTGCGTTGATGACATTACCGTTAAAGTCTAAAGTTACGTATTTGTTAACTACAATACTGTTTTCTGATGAACCTCTAAATACAGTACCGTCAATTGTTATGGTTGAACCAGGAGTTGCTGAATCAATGAGGGCTTGGACATTTTTATATTTAATAAGTCCGATATCATTTACTGTTAAATTGATTTCAGGAATGTCTACGTCACCTGTAATGATGGTGTCATCATAGTTAATTGTTACATTGTATACTCCAGGTTCGTATGATGCGTCAAATTTTGCTGTTATAATACCGTTTGCATATGTTATAGGTATGTTTTCATCATTTATTGACATTGTAAATGGTGAAGTTCTGAAATCAATACTGTTACCGTTGTCATCAGTTACATTGAATGCAATGTTGACTTCGGATTCTTCATCGGCAACAATGTTTTCAGCTTCAATTTTAAGAGTTGAATTGAATTTACCGTTGTTGAAGTAAACATCTGCAGCTTTGGCAACATTATTTTCCATTATATTGTTTTCTAAATTCACAATAGAATTGGTCCTGTCAAGCCATAAAACACCAGCATTATATGTATCTGCGGTTTGTGTATTGTTTCTCATCACTGAGTTTTTAATGGTTATTGGACCGCAATCATATATTATACCTCGACGAGGTGCACTGTTATTTTCAAACACACAATTATCGATGTATACGATTTGATTTGGGTTATTCATATAAAGTACGGATGCTTGATTTGAATCCGGACCATTATTTGTGAAATTGGAGTTTGTCAGTGTTAAATTACTGGCAGCACTCATATAAATAACACCGTTGTTGGCATTTACGTTTTTGAATACACAGTTGTCAATATCTAAATTGATACGTGCACCGTATGCATAAATTGCTGCACGGTTTGTGTATGCTCCATCGAATACACAATCAGTTGCTTTTACTGAAGAATCGACGTATGAGTATATAGGACCACCATAAGTCTTGTTTACATTATTATAAATAAATGTAACATTGTTTAACACAAGATTACCTTTATTGTCAATTACATTAATGTATGTATTGTAATCTGGACCATATGTCGGTGATACAATAATTGAATTTTTTAAAGTAAAGGTTACATCTTTAGAAACATTGAATGCACCTAATGATGTTGTTAATGTATGACCAGCACCATCAATGGTTTTATCTTCACTGATAGCTATGGCACTTTCACCATCTGCTTGAATATAGTCCTTAGCAAGTGTTACCTCACTATCTGTTACGTCATTTGCAAGATCGGTGAAATTTCCTTCACCTTCTGTTTTTACATTTTCGACTGTCTTTTTAGTTATTTCTGCATTTTTAGTACTTACATCATTCGTGACACTATTATCTGAAGCAACGCTTGCTTCAGTTGGTGTAGTGTCCTGAACTATTGTTGGTGCATCTGTTGCGTCATTGCCTATATCGGCTGCTGCGGCTGCTGACACCCCTAATAGTGTAATAAAGACTAATGAAAGTAATAAAAATGTTCTCGTGTTTTTATTAAACATAGTTATTACCACATATTAATTTAACACTTTCAAATTTCATTTATTCTATCTAAAACTCATTTGAAAGATATTAATATATTTAATTATTAATATAAATATAATTTTTTTTAAAACACTCTCAGAACTTAAAAAGTAATAACTCTTGTTTTTGATTAAAATAAGATGAATGTCAGTTAAATTCAACATATTTCAATAAAAAAATTATATTTCCAGAATACTATTCGTTTTATTTTTAATTTGGTGGGTAGGGTTGGTAAATTTCTTAAAAAAATTTATCATAAGAGTATTACTGTTTAATAATTAAACGATTAAATTATCAAAAAAAATAAAAAATATAATAATTTATGGGGGGTTAAAATTATTTTAAAGTTAAGACATGGTTACTTTTTGACTATTGAATGGATTGTAATAACCGCTACCACCATAACTTAAGGTGAATGTTATTTTTCCATTAACAGATGTTGTATACTCGAATACTCCGTTTTTATCGGTTTTTACATATACTGCTTTATTATTAACTGTTACTCTGATTTTACTGTTGGACAATACTTTTCCAGTTTTGTCTTTGAATACTCCAACAACACTGAAATTCCCATTTTTATAGCTTATTTTGCTTGTAACAATTTCAACATCCTGTTTAACTACAACAAATGATGTATTTGTTGTGTATCGGTTGTAGGTTGTGCTTCCACCATAGATTAATGTTATATTGTTTGTTCCCATAGTACCTACCTTTAACGTGTGCTTCCAAGTTCCGGCACTGTCCGTTTTCACGTATACTGTTTGTCCATGGATGTCTAATCTAACTTTACTGTTTCCTATGGCTTGACCGTTCACGTTCTTGAATGTTCCCGTAATTGTTAGGTTTTCACCATATTTAACCGTTTTAATTTTATTGATTGAAAGTATGCAGTCTGCCTTATCCACAGTGAATGTTGCATTAGTTGAATATTTGTTGTAGTTTGCACTTCCACCATAGCTTACTGTTATTGTATTGTTTCCTGCCCTGGTTGTGGTTGT
>MVAA01000028.1 GCA_003266105.1 Methanosphaera sp. rholeuAM6 | reverse complement strand
AAGTAACAGTATTTTCTCAGTTTCCATTATGGCATTAATTTTAATCTCAGTAATTATATCGGTTGGATGTACGGTCTTTTCACCTCAGATTGTTCAATTGTTATGTAATTCGCATTCAAATCCACTGTTTGAACAGTATTATTCAGTATATGTTCTTGGAATGCCATTTTTGTTCTATTTGATGAGCATGTCCTATTTTGTCCGAACAGACGGCTTTTCAAATTTACCATTTAGAGCATCCCTTATTTCTAACATTGTAAATTTAACATTTGATGTTATACTAATACAGTTCTTCCATTTAGGACTACGTGGTGCAGCACTTGCCACAATAATCGGTTACACTTTAGGATGCATTTATATCTCAACATATTTCTTCAACAAGGAAAGAACATTAAAAATACTTAAGGTAAAAGCAAGATCCTTCCTTAACTACACTAAAAATATATGTAAATCAGGATTTTCCAGTTCATCCACACAATTATACTACATGATAAAAATATTTGTAATAAACAGTTTGGTTATAATATACCTCGGAAATGCAGGATTAACAGCATTTAACATCTGTTATAACAGTTTATTTATATTGTACATGTTCCTGATTGGTACTTCACAGACAATGTCTCCAATCATTTCAGTATACTTTAAGGAAGAGGATTATTCCGGAGTAAATTATGTGATAAAAAAATCATTGAAGATAGTTTTAGCTTCAAGTTTAATACTGTCCATTTTATTCATAGTCTATCCTGACGTGCTATTGTTATTGTATCATGTTAATAATCCGAATTATATTCCAATAGTATTCAATGCAGTTAGGTTGTATGCAATTAGTTATGTGGGAACAGCAATAACTTTCTTGTACACATTCTATTCACAGGCAATTGAAAATAACAGGTTATCAAGCACAATATCTATTCTTGAAGGTTTAATTTTACCTGTGGGATTTGCATTTTTACTTTCTTCAGTTATGGGCATAAACGGTATATGGATTTCAATTGCATTTGCAGAATTAGGTACAATAATCTTCCTATTTGCATATTCAAGATACATTAATAAGAAAAGCAATGGAGAATTCACAGGTTTCTTTATTAACAAACATAATGATGATAAGGAAAATATCCTGGAATTCACTGTTAAAGGTGAGGTTAATGAAGTTGTAGACTTATCTAAAAGTGTACAGGATCATTTAAAAGATATTAAATCCGGAACTTTGGTAAGTTTGGCTATAGAAGAAATGCTTGTTAATATTATCAATACAAATGAGAACATAGACTTTATAGATGTNNNTTGAATTTGATAATATCAGCATGTTGAACAGTATAGCCGATAAAATAGATTACACTCGTGTATTGGGATTAAACAGTACTGTTATTACGATTAAACGCTGAATATAACTGAAAGAACATTTTCATGTTGTTCAATGTTGTTGGAGAACATATCTTCATTTTCCTTTTTTTTGTTTTTTGTACTTTTTTTCCATTTTTGAATCCATCAGTATATTTTTACTTCGTTATACATGATATTTTCTTCAATATAAAAGCAAGCACATTAAATAAAAATCAAAAAAAGAAAGAAATAATCGTTTAAATTAAAATTTTGAATCATACTATTGTGGAATGAAGGATTTAACTATTTTTAATTTTTTTATCCTAAAAGAGAGCATAGAAAAAAGTAACTGCTTTTCCTTTTAAAAAATTGTTATATTTCTATAATTCTTAAATTGTTAGTTTTTCTTGTCTGACCTAATGGAAATCCTCCAGTAACCACTATTAAATCTCCCTTATTTAAATTGAATTCTTTCTCGGCTATTTTTCTACAGTTTTCAACCATTTCTTCAGTATTCTCATAAATCTTGGTTGTCACAGGCTTAACACCAAAGTTTAAAACAACCTTTTCGGCAATATGGTTTGATGGACAGCAGGATAATATCATAGAATTTGGTCTTAAATTGCTGATTTTACGGGCTGTGAAACCTGTCATACTGGTTGTCACAATCAATTTAATATCCGAGTATTCAACAGCTTCCGCAACCAGTTTGGCTATTGTGTCACTGGTTCCAATTGTACCCTTGTAGGCAACGTGTTTTGTATAATCAATAGTTGATTCAACATATTCACATATGCGGCTCATAATTATAACTGATGGTACAGGATATTTTCCAACAGTAGTTTCCCCCGATAGCATTACACAATCGGTTCCGTCAAGTATTGCATTTGCTATGTCAGATACTTCTGCCCTTGTAGGTCTTGGATTTTCATACATGGATGCCAACATTTCAGTGGCAACAATAGCAAACTTACCCTTTTGGCGACATTTCCTGATAATCTTCTTTTGAAGCATAGGCAACTCTTCCAATGGAACTTCCACTCCCAAGTCTCCCCTGGCAACCATAATTCCATCTGATTCATTAATGATTTCATCTATGTTTTCAATACCCTTTCGACTTTCTATTTTGGAAATGATAAGAGCATCTCCTCCGGCTTCTCTAATAATTTCACGGGCTTGAATCACGTCTTCTTTTGTATTTACAAAGGATAATGCCAGATAATCACAGGCATGTTTGGCTGCAAAAGCAATATCTTTCTTATCAACTTCACTCATAAAATCCAGTTT
>MVAA01000150.1 GCA_003266105.1 Methanosphaera sp. rholeuAM6 | reverse complement strand
AAAGCAAAATTAACTAAAACAACATAATCTTAATTCAACAACCAAAGCTATTTTTAATACAAGTCTATTTTCAATATAAGATAATTATCACTTATAACTAAGGGGGATAAACTTTCATGTTTTTTTTAGGACTTGATAGGTTCGGGTGGAATTTACCAATCCCCTAAAGCAAAGCTCTTGTTTTTTTATTCCGTTTCCCGCATGTTAAATGAAACTGTAATTCTAACACTTTTTCATATTAAAAAAAAAAAATTAACAAAAATAATTATATTTCCAGTTTTATTTCATCATAATTTAAAAGTGGTATCTTGCTATTACGATTTCCTTCAGCCAAATGTATAAAACCACCTTCAGATAACTTGTGTACTCGTGGTTGAACACTCTTAACATCCTTGTTTAGTATGTTAGCTAAATCCCTTATTGATTTAATTTCATTATATTTTATTGTTGAAAGTATTTCAAAGTCAAATTCTGTTAAATTTATTTTGTTAGTAACTATTGATTCCCCTTTCTCTAATGTTTCATTAGGATTTTCTAGGAAAAATCTCCAATTTTCGAGGTCAACTAACATTTCAACATCTTTTGTACTTTCATATAATCGCTCAAGCTCTTTTTTAGAACCATATTTCTCTGTTAACTCTTTTATAACATCTGTACCTTTAATTCTTTTAATTAATGAAATCATCATTTTGTAATCTCCTCTCTTAATAATTCAATATTTAATGTTTTATGTTTTTCAATATGCTTTTTAACAAACATTACTGTTTCTTCTAATGTTTTAGTCTTAATTTCCGCCCTATCTGGATGTATATGTGGATAACCATGCTGAAAATTATCTAATAATAACTGATCTTCCCGTATTACCAAAGACCAACCTGCTTTACTCTTGTGTGTTATGAATGTTTTATCATAGAATTTTTCATATTTGTTCTGACTCGATTTCATATAATAATATTTATTTTTTCTTATATAAATATTTGTTGTATTTTTTTCAACAGTTTAATATATTAATCTTTAATTTTAAAATTGGAGTATACCCTAACTCTCTTTAGAGAAATAATTTCTTTGTAGTCGAAAAAAGTGAACTTTTTCAAGAGGATTCAACAAAAAAAATGTCCTTAAAAATAAATAAGAAGCAATGATTATTCTAGGACATTGATAATGCCATTGGTAGTCATTACTTGAAAATATACAACAGTTATTGTCTGATAAACCATCTTTCAGATGATGTTATTGCTATAATTCTTTCAAGTAAGTTTTTGAAGTAAGCAACTGCGAACCTTGTTCCATTTTTTTAGTAAATTATCATATAAACCAATCATTTTAATTATATGTTTATGTTCAATAATATATAACTTTTATTATAAATAGTTTTGTTAAATTGGTGAAAAATATTTATTTTATTTAATAATAATTTTTATTAAACACTTTTTTATAAAAATTATTCGTTATATTGGTTGTTTAACTAATTGTGATATGATTATTACCTTAGTGAAAATGGTGGTGGTAACTTGATAATCACCCCATTGATAACAATTTTGGTAATATATTGTTTCTCAATCTTTGTGTTGTGTTGTTAAATGAATTAGAAACCTATTTACGTATTTTAATATAATCAAAGAGTATTACGAATGTGATTTACCACAAATTTATACTATTACTCGTTTTTCAACATCTAAAGTCTTATTTAATGTACTACTTTTCAAAACCATAAAATATTTCAACATCTATTTAGAGTATTGTAACACTATTTATTACAACTACCATATAAAGCCTAATACAAACCGTTAAGTATGATTAAAGCAATATATGGCCTTATAAAAGTATGATGTATAAAAAGTATGGTCAAGTTAAAATATAATGCGTAAAAATTACTAACTCAAAAAAATTAATCTAAAAAATTAAAGTCAAGAAAAAGTATGATCCAAATAAAAGTAGAATCAACAAAAAAAAGGCAACATAAAAATGTATAAAAAAGACACTAATTTACAAACAAACGATTTATCCTATCTTTATCTTCAATTTCATCTTTTGATTTGAAATAAAACTGAACAAAATAAATTAAAGTCTCTGAAGGATCATATATGAAAGTAATTCTAAATCCAGATTTCATTCCTTTATTCATTTTTTCACAATAAAACGCTTTAGCAACAAAAGCTGGTAATACGACATACTCTTTCAATCCAGATATACGGAAATATTTATCATTATCCGTAGGTACTGAATAATTATTATATTCAATATCTACCATCAATGCTTTTTTAAAGACTTCAAAGTCACTTTCAATAGAAGGACATTTTCTAGCAAGTTTCTTTTTTTCTTTGAGGAATTTTATCATAAACAACATCAATTTGAGTCATATTTCCTCACTCTGTTTTTTGAATCCCTATAAAATACAAATGAATACTTCATAAATTCATAATCCTCTGCAGCTCTCCAAGGCATATCTCCGTGAGAATATTCACTAATTTGAGATGCATTCATTACACTTAATTTTCTTATAACATCTTCAATAACTTTTAATTCATTGTCTTTAAGATTCATTATTGGTTCTTTCAATGAAGTGTATTTATATTGTATTCTATTTAATGATATTGATTTGGTTTGTACACTAATTTTTCCTTCTTTAACTAATTCATCTATTGCCATATCAAAATGTATTGGTGCTGGTCCATGTGGTAATCTTCTATAAGTTTCATTCGTTAACGGTTTTTCATATAATTCAAAATAATTAAAATCAGAGAAATATAATAATTTATATATTACAGTTTTTCCAACATTCTTGTTTAATCCACAGTGATGTATTAAGTAATGAAGCACTATCTTAAATTTCTCTTTATCAAATTCTTTGCCTTCATTCATAGTTACCCCCTCC
>MVAA01000052.1:976-1168 GCA_003266105.1 Methanosphaera sp. rholeuAM6 | reverse complement strand
GTGTATACAGAGTAGCACCATTATCAAGATTAAACGCATGTAAAAAAATGCCTGATGCAGCACCTAAAGCTCAAGAGTTATTAAATGACTTCAGAGCAACATTCGGTCAATGCCCACAAGAAACATTATTATTCCACCCAGCAAGACTCATAGAATTAGTAGCAGCAGCAGAATTAGCAGTTGACGGTCTTG
>MVAA01000052.1:0-832 GCA_003266105.1 Methanosphaera sp. rholeuAM6 | reverse complement strand
AAATGGTTATCCGTGCATACGACCCATGTCTTTCCTGTGCAACTCACCAATTAGACACCCAAATGAGATTATCCACAATTGAAGTATATGATCACATGGGTAACTTAGTCAAAAAAATATAAATAAACTAAAATAAGTGCAAAATCTTCTTATGAAGATATGATGGATTGGAGTTAATTCTTCAATTCATTTTTTTAATATGTTTTTAATCAAATCTAATATTTTGTGACTAAAATAATATTTAGGGAACATAGTATCATAGTATAAGATTTTATTCTTAACTAATGATAGCTATGATTTTTTTTTATTTCATGAAACCAATTCTTTTTTTAACAATTCTTTTTAACTAATTTTATAGTTATTTATTCGATATTTTTAAGAATTTCACAACTTTTTGTAATCAACTGTTTTTCGGATATGTTACTCTATTTAGAATAAACTTCTGGGTTAAGTCCGGATTAAAGTTTTCAGGATTCAACTTGGATAAAATCATTTCTTTTTAAGATATAATTTCAATATACCTCATTGTCAAAGATATCATGATAGGATTAATCATAATATATTAAAAAGATATGGCTTCTCTTAATTTCAATACTTGAGTAAAATATTTTAATACTTCTTTATATTATTCAACAATTAGTTATCATAATTGTAATTTAATGCATCATAGTTATGGTATGAAAATCGATTTTTTGACATGCGGTAAATGTTTTTCCTTTTCATCTAAACTTATTTTTCTTCCTTGTATTTGATACATAATTTTTATAGTTGAAACATTAAAATACTGATTATTTTTCCATTAAATAATGTTGTTCTTTAAATTCAACAGATT
>MVAA01000017.1 GCA_003266105.1 Methanosphaera sp. rholeuAM6 | reverse complement strand
CCATCAACAACTTAAACAACACAATTAAAGAACAAACAACCACCATCAACAACTTAAACAACACAGTTAAAAATCAAGCAGGTACTATTAATAACTTAAACAACACAGTCAAAGAACAAACAACCACCATTAACACATTAAATGATACAATCAAAAACATGAACGATACAATCAAAGAACAAACCAGTACCATCAACACATTAAACACTACAGTCAACAACCTAACAACACAACTAACAGAAGAAAACAAAGAAATACAAACACTTAACAACACATTAAACAAGGCCAATAAACAAATTAAAGCACTCAACAACACCAACAAGAAATTAAATAATCAACTTAACGAAGCCCAAAAACAAATAAAAACACTAAACAACACAGTAAATCAACTAAACAAACAACTAACAGAAGCCAACAAAGAAATACAAACATTAACCAATACNNNCTAACAACACAACTAAATAAAGCCAACAAGGAAATAAAAACACTAAACAACACAGTTAAAAAGCTAACAAGACAACTAGAAGAGGCAAACAATAAAATAGACAAACTTACACAGGAAATAGAAAAATTAACCAACAAAACCAAACTAAACACGACAATCACAATCAACCCAATACAATCCAGTGTAGGTTCAATAGTAAAAATATCGGCCAACATAAAGGACCAAAACGGTAAAGCAGTAAACGATGGCAGAGTAATATTTAAAATCAACGGCAAAACACTACAAGACGAATATAACAACATATTATACGCACTAGTATCCAATGGGGCAGCAAGCATAAACTACAAAGTAAAAGAGGCATGGCTTAAAAATACTACAACCATCCAGGTAACATACAGTGGAAGCCAAAAATACGCATCATCAAAAGTAAACTCATCCACAGCACTAAACATCGCCAAAGGAAAAGCAACACTGACACTAGACAAGAAAAACATAACAGCAAAAGCAGGAGAAACCATAACACTAAGAGCCAAAGTACTGGACAGCAATGGCAACAGAATAAACTCATCACAAGTAATCTTCAAACTAAACGGAAAAACCTTAACAGACAAAAACGGAAAACAGCTGAAGGCTAAAGTAGTTGATGGTGATGCAATCCTAAAATATACTATTCCAACAAATTATAGTGCAAAAACGTATAATTTAAGTGCAGTATATGGTGGAAGCTATGAACACACCGAAACAACTGGTAAACTAAGCATAGAACGAAAAGCAGTAACAATAAACACTCCAACTATCACAACAAAGAACAAAAAAACACGCCTCAAGGCAACAATAACCGACGAAAATGGCCTATTACTATCAGGTACCACTAAACTAGCCATTAAAATTGATGGAAAAACTGTGCTGAATAATGTGACCAGCAAGAATGGTAAGATAGATGTGTCATTTATCACTTCTTTAAAACCGGGAATGTATGACTTGCTGATAATCAGTGGTGAAAATAAGAGGTATCAGTCAGGACGATTAACCACGTTACTAAAAATTAAATAAAAACTTCTGATACCAGATTATCAGTGATGGATGTGAAAAATCCACTTTACAATGAAAAAAATATGGAGAGATTATAATCCCTAACCCTCTCCCCCATCCACTCCCCTATTTTAATAATATTAATGTACTTATGGAAAAAAGTCAGGAACTGCATCATCCAATGAATCAAAACTTTCAATACTTTTTATTGCTGTACATTTCATACGGACCTTATAAAATTACCATTAAGAAAAAATAACATACTACTTTTTTATCTTTAAAGACAAATATATTACTATGAAACGATTATTCAAACTTGTTGAAAAATATTTTGTTATTCTAATACTGTTAACAGTCATTATCACATATTTTTATCCAAACACGTTTAAATGGGTTATGGATAGTGTTGCCGGAGTAAACATAATTAACGTACTGTTAGGCATTATTCTTTTTGGAATGGGAACAACCCTGAAGGTTGACCATTTTGTTAATGTTTTTAAAAGACCTAAAGATATATTGGTGGGTATTTCAATCCAGTACATTATCATGCCCTTACTGGCCCTGACTCTAGCAAGGCTTTTTTCATTAAATGAAGCATTGACCGTGGGCCTTATACTGGTCGGTACAGTTCCCGGTGGAACAGCATCAGATGTCATAACATTTCTTGCAAAGGGAGATCTTGCATTATCTGTCTCTTTAACTGCAGTATCAACCATTATTTCGCCAATATTAACTCCATTAATTACATTATTGTTAATAGGCAATCAGATCCTATTTAGTCCAATTGAAATGTTTATTTCCATAGTTCAAATAGTTATTATTCCAATAGCTATTGGTTTATTTGTAAACTACAAATTTCCAAAATTTGCCAACGAACTGAAAGACTATCTGCCTGCAGTATCATCCATTGTTATTTGTCTGATTATTGGAGGTGTTTTAGGAGCAAATAAGACTGCTATTATGACAACATCTTGGATAATTACTGTTGTAATTATATTACAATTCATACTTGCCATAGGCATAGGTTTAATTGTCAGTTACTTATCTGGAATGAAATTTAAGCAGGCAATTACCATCGCTATTGAATTAGCTTTCCAAAATTCGGGATTGTCAACAAGTCTTGCAAAAACACACTTTCCTAACTTAACACTGGCAACTGTTCCTGGAGCATTATACTCAGTTTGGCAAAATTTAGCAGGATCGATACTGGCATACATATTCACCAGATACATGAAAGATTCTGAAAAACAAGAAAACTAACCAGTATTAACTCCCCCATCCTTTTCTCTTAATATTTTTTTCATTGCCATATCTGCTTGTGTTATCTGTGACTGTAATGTAACTTCCATCTATCTTAAGTTCATATTTTAAATGAAGAGTTTTCTATTTATAGTTTTTTACCAAAAGTT
>MVAA01000003.1:1837-2432 GCA_003266105.1 Methanosphaera sp. rholeuAM6 | reverse complement strand
TCAAGAACAAATCATTATTTGATGAAGATAAATACTTTATTAAACAAATATCTGATAAAATACCTGAAATAATGAAAAAAGAATATAATTCATTAAGAAAAAATAAAAGCATACTTCAAAATATTCCTAAACATAGATGTATCCCATACTACTATTAAAAATTGGCTAAAAATAGATGAAAACACACTAATTATTAATGAAAAGGCAAAATATAGTGATTATTACTTGTATAATGAGCAATTTTTACGTTTAAACGATAAAAGACATTATAGATTAACTATTTATGACTCGGTAAATGAGATTCCAATAAGTGAAAAAACGTCCGAAACAGACCACCAACAGTAATAAAACAATTTATCAAAGAATCACTATACAATAAACCAATAATAGCAATAACAACAGATTTATATCCAATGTACAGGAATATAATGGATGATTTAAACACAAAACAACAATTATACATAATACACCTAAGAAAAACAATATACACGAAATTAAAACGATATAAAAGAAGAACCAAATTAACAAAAGAAAAATTAGATAAAATATATGATAATACTAAAGAATTTACAGAAATATTCCATGAAACAAACTA
>MVAA01000003.1:0-1803 GCA_003266105.1 Methanosphaera sp. rholeuAM6 | reverse complement strand
AAGACCCCCAAATAGAAAAAACATCCAACAAATTAGACAATTACTACAGAAATACTGATCCAGAAATAATAAAAAAACGATACAAAACTAGAAATGGAATATTAAGCTATCTATATTACCAAATGGTGGAATGGACTGATAAAAAAGAAAAAGATGGTTTAAGCCTATAAAAATTTACAGCCTCTATTTTTTTAGTTTTTTAGTTGTTTGTATATTATGTGTTGTTTTTGTCTTGTTTGTTTATTTCATTCTTCTCTTTTTTCTTGTTTTGTGGCTTGTTGTTAAATACGTCAACATTATCAATCCAGTTTTTAGATGTTGAAGAAACATTTTTACGATGACGTACTGCTTGTTACATTTTTAGAATTTAATATTAGAAAATTAAATATATTGTTTAGAATAAATATTATAGCATGATTTTTAGTTATACCAAGAATGAAATTAGGGATTTAATTATTGCATTCATCGTAATTACAATAGCTTTTGCAGTTTCAAATGTTGGACTGAGCATTTATGGATTCATTTCAATTTTACCAATTGTCATGGTTGGCGTTGGTGTGGGATTTATGTATCGTGAATTAGGACATAAATACGTGGCTATGAAATACGGTTATATGGCTGAATTTAAAATGTATCCTATAGGATTATTAATTGCTCTTGCTACAGCATTCATTGGATGGGTATTTGCAGCAGCGGGCGCAGTAAAGATTCATGCAGATAATATTTCTGAGGAGATTACTGGTAAAATATCGGTTGCAGGTCCAATGGCCAATATGTCATTGGCAATCATATTTTTACTGATTGCAGCTTTAGTATATCCTTACACTGCTTATTCAAGATTATTTGAGTTAACATATTTAATTTCCACTGTAGGATTTTCAGTAAATAGCTTTTTAGCAGCATTTAACTTATTCCCTGTTTATACTTTAGACGGACTTAATGTAATTAAGTGGAACAAGGGAGTCTGGTTTATAACATTTGTCCTTGCTATTACTATGATGTTACTGTCCATATTTATAGGCGCCGAAAATATGGTTCGATTGATTGTTGATCTTGTTTAAGAATAAAATCAATTTTTTCTATTTTTTTTAAATTTTACACTTACGTATTTTTTTTAGAAATCTTTTTAATGAGTACATATTTAATTAAATTTACTTTAAGTCTTATTATAACCATATTATAGTTATTGGAACATATTTCAATATTTAAGTTCTTAGTTATAGATTTGTTTATTTTTTTGAGAGTTGTTCAATAAATTGCTATATTTATATATGATATAAATAATAAATATATGTTTAATTGATATTACTATTTCAATCGTTGATTATAACAATTTTTAGAGAACAAAAGGAGATATTCAAACTAAAAAACATGTGAAGAATATGGTTAACTATTGAAAAATAAAATTTGATATCAAAATTAAAGGTGAGCATATGGTTAAAGAAGACAAAAAAATAGCAAGACAACGTTTTGACGAGATTATGGGTGTTGCAAAAANNTATTAAAAGACAATGAAGATGATGATGATTTTGAAATTTCAGATTTAAGATATGCAATGGAAGAATTAGGTCCTGCATTCATCAAATTAGGTCAATTATTAGCTACAAGACCAGATATGGTTGGTAACGAAATAGCTGATGACTTAAAATTACTTAGGGACAACACTCCTACAACTCCTTTTAATGAAATGAGAGAAGTTATTGAAGGAGAACTCGGACAGCCATTGGAAGAAGAATACTCCGAATTTAATGAAGAACCACTTGGATCAGCATCAATCGGTCAGGTTTATAAGGCAACATTAAA
>MVAA01000069.1:2110-2279 GCA_003266105.1 Methanosphaera sp. rholeuAM6 | reverse complement strand
TTAGTTTTAACTTTCGGTTTCGGAACATTAATATTAAACGGTCTTTTACTGCAGTTTTTCGCACCATTATTTGGTATAGAAATTAACGGTGCAGCTATTATTCTTGTCCCATTAGCTATGGCTGCCGTTACAACCATACTATCCGCATTGATAACAATTGAAGATGACA
>MVAA01000069.1:1739-1915 GCA_003266105.1 Methanosphaera sp. rholeuAM6 | reverse complement strand
CAGATGATGCAATGTTCTGGAATTACTAAAGTACCTGAATTAGAACAGAGAATTTCGGATGGAAATGGATTGCTTGTTGATAATGGGGCAAGCAGATCAAATTTATTCTCGGGAGATACAGATAATGTTATATTCACATTTAGTAAGATATTGGACTTTAAAAAATTATACAATAA
>MVAA01000069.1:1505-1648 GCA_003266105.1 Methanosphaera sp. rholeuAM6 | reverse complement strand
AATCCCAGCAATTTTGCACGTATAATTGCCTTGTTTCTTGCAGACATGATACGCGAAATCTGCTCACAAATTGCTCATTCCGTAAAGGACATCAGACCAAGAATAAAACGTGGAATAGCATACATTCCAACAAGAGCTGCTAC
>MVAA01000069.1:0-1317 GCA_003266105.1 Methanosphaera sp. rholeuAM6 | reverse complement strand
TTACTTCCCGAAGACATGACCATATTCTCAAAAATGACTTCAAACGAAGACCACTTTGCAGGAGAATATGCTCCGTTTTCAAGAAAAAATAAAAAAATAAAAAAAGAAAAAGAAGAAGAACAGAAATTAAATGACTCTGAAGTAATCGTTTTAGCTTCAGGTAACCTTGNNAATGGAGTCAAAGATTAACATATGAAGAACTTAACAATTATTTCCCCGAATTGATACCGGGCATAGTAAACAATGAATATGTCGGTTTCATTTTAGTTAGATCCCAGGAACACGGTGATTTGGCTATTGGAAAAAACGGAACTTATTTCCTTGACCATGATGAAATTCAAGGTGAAAACCCTCTTGAAGGATTTGGAGACAATATTGTAAGACATTTAAAAAGAACCAGTTCATTTGAGCATACTCCGGATATCCTTGTTAACAGTTTCTATGATAAAGAGGCTGATGAGGTATGTGCCTTTGAAGAATTAGTTGGAAGCCATGGTGGAGCAGGTGGAGATCAATCCAAACCGTTCATATTATACCCTTCAACTTGGAATGTTAGTGACGATGAGATAATTGGGGCTGAAAACATTTATAGATTATTAAAAGAAAATCTTGCCGAATTAAAAAAGTAATGTTGATTATCTGAAAGTAGCATTTACATTATTTATTTTAAAATAGGAGGTTATTTATTTTCATTTTTCAAAAGTGACTTAAGGATTTGAATAATCTAAAAAGAATAAATGATATAATCTTCTTTCAACAGATATATATGGATTATATTATTAATGATATTTTTTCAAATACTATTAATTTAACAACATTTGCTATTAATAAAAGTCCAGTTTATCCTTAACATTAATAGTTTTTTTTCTCATTCCACTAATCAAATAACATCTAAGTTAATTGTTGTCAATGGTATAATGGAGGGGGGGGTGCAGTTTAAAATATTAAACTATTTCTGAGTATAATGAGCTCTTTCGGTAAATAATGCTAAGTATGCTGTTATGACGATGCTAAGAATAGATAACAGCTGAAAAATTAAGAAATATTATAAAACTTTAAGGGGATTTTAATCAGGATTTAACTTGAAATTAAATCGATTGGATGAGCGAAAGGCGATTTACTAAAAAGATTTGAAAATACCCATACCGCTTGACACAACCATTCTATTATTTCACAAATTTTATTAAAAATATCCTGCATATTTATAATTATCTTAATAGTTAAGGTTTGATATTATGGGCAATAAAATTTTTTTCAATGAATATCTTTCAAAAATATGGGATGATTTTGACGAATCAACTCTAATTATTCCAAATA